>JAJOKI010000008.1 GCA_021129915.1 Methanocellales archaeon
TGCATTGAAAGATATTTTGAGTAAATGGCAGTCTCCATGTGGCCATACACCCCCGACTCTGCGTCGCTTCGCCACTTTCGTGGCTCGCCCTTCAGGTCGCCTAACAGGTGCATATCCGACTTCGCTATCGCTCCGTCAAAATTCCTCGCTTCGCTCGGAAGTCCAATATCGGAACATCGAGGCGATGGAGACAACTTTTGGGCTTGAGCAAGGACTCAAAAGGAGCTAACAACTGAAGCTGGTAGAATTGATATTACAGCGGAAGACCGGCAAGGTGCTATTGTAGTCATAGAGCTGAAAGCTGGCACGGCTAACCCTAATTGCGTTGCTCAAATATTGGCCTATATGGGTGCACTTAGTAAGAAAGAACAGAAACCCATCCGTGGCATTTTGGTGGCTGGGGATTTTCCTCCCTCACGTAGTACTTGCGGCTCGCGCAGTGCCTAACCTTCAATTGAGGAAATACACTGCGGATAAAAGATAAATCAAAGATTCCCCCAAATTGCCTCCGGCAACTTCCTTTTACATCTAAACTACGTATACCAGCTCGACACTATGATTCCCTAATTCACTTGTCCGCAATTATCGCACACCCAGAAATCGATGACATCCATTAGCCTGTCCGGCACATAATCCTCTTTTTTCAATTTGAGAGTTCGATCCCTCGTGATGAGGATTCGCTCCTCCTCGGCAATGTCGAGTAAAAAATCATCTTCGCTGTTTATCCGGTCAAAATCGCTCACACTGACCGTGTCATATCCAAGTAGGCGGAGCCATGTAGTCAGTCTACCCAACATTCGGTCTACTATGAACTTCATCCTCACCTAAAGGTGTATAAAATTGTCGATCTCCTTAATGATGTAAAAGGGTGCGTGAGGCGATAGTATTAAATATGGAGATGACCATTGTAATCTCATATTAACTGATTTTCTTAGTTTTAACCAGGTGCATGTATATGAGCGGTGAACAATACAAAGGCACTACTACAGTTGGATTGGCCTGTGAGAACGGTGTTGTACTAGCAAGCGAAAAGCGAGCTACGATGGGCAATTTTATCGCAAGCAAAGATGCCAAGAAGATATATCAGATTGACGACAGATTGAGTATAGCCACGGCCGGTGCAGTTGGTGATGCGCAGGCCCTTGTAAGATTGATTTCGGCAGAGACAAAACTCTACAAAATACGAAGAGAGAAGCCTATGACGGTCAGTGCGATAGCAACCCTGCTGTCCAACATTCTATTCACTCAAAAATATTTTCCATATCTAGTTCATCTGATCGTGGGTGGAATAGATAAAAAAGGTCCTGGTTTATATTCATTGGATGCACTGGGCGGACAGATAGAAGAGAGAAAAGCAGTTGCTACCGGCTCCGGGTCGCCAATCGCATATGGCGTCCTGGAGGACAGATACAAGGAGAACATGCCACTGAAAGAAGGAGTCGTCCTTGCCATACGTGCGGTCCATACAGCTATCAAAAGGGATTCTGCCTCAGGTAATGGAATCGAAGTGGTAACGATTACGCCAGAGGGATATAAAGCATTGGATACAACAGAGGTCTCCAAAATAGTCGATAAATTATAGCATAATCGTCTTTCAATTCATATTTTATGTCCATTCTAGCGCCACCAGCGCAGGAGAATGAAAACACGATGTCAGTAGAAGAAATTCTAGATGAGCTTAGAACAAAGACCAAAAATAGTCTACCTCTTGGAGTGACCATATCCGATCTTGATTTTGAAGGTCCAGTGCTGGTAATATATACCGAGGAGCCGCGAAAATTCGCAGATAATGGTGATATAATCCGAGCACTCGCCAAGGATTTACGTAAACGGATCGTCGTGCGGCCGGACCCCAAGGTACTTGTCGATCCAGAAGATGCTATCAAAAATATCGGACAAATTGTTCCAGCGGAAGCAGGGATTACTAACCACTACTTTGAGGCAGATACGGGTGAAGTCATCATCGAGGCGCAAAAGCTAGGATTGGTGATAGGACGACATGGTGCTACACTTCGAGAGATTACGAAAAGCATTGGATGGATCCCCAAGGTGATCCGAACACCACCCATAGAATCCTCTATCGTGAAAAACATACGCCAATACATGCGGTCTGAAGGCGGGGCCAGGAAAGCTATTTTAAAACAAATCGGCAGAAAAATCCACCGCGATGTAACGTACAAAGATTCATGGATACGTATGACGAGCTTGGGTGGCTGTAGAGAGGTCGGAAGGAGCTCGTTCATATTATCAACGCCAGAGACGCGAGTGTTAATCGACTGTGGCGTCAACGTCGGGTCAGAGGATAATGGTACGCCGTATTTATACGTGCCAGAAGCTAGTCCAATAAGCCAGATCGATGCAGTAGTCATCACACATGCCCATCTCGACCATGCGGGACTGGTGCCGCTATTATTCAAATACGGGTACGAAGGGCCCATATACCTAACCCCTCCTACTAGAGACTTGATGTCTTTGCTACAGCTGGATTACATAGAGGTCGCTGCCAGAGAAGCGAAAAAAGCGCCATATAACTCAGCTATGATAAGAAAATGGTTAAAACACGCCATCGCGCTGGATTATGGAAGTGTGACAGACATAGCCCCAGATGTAAGATTGACGTTTCATAACGCCGGACATATACTCGGGTCTGCCATAGCACATTTCCATGTCAGAGATGGATTATATAATGTGGCGTTTACAGGTGACTTCAAATATGAATTGACCAGGTTATTCGACCCCGCCGTTAACGAGTTCCCGAGATTGGAAACCCTCGTGATGGAGGCGACTTATGGAGGGAGTCGGGACGGTCAACCATCCAGACGTGAAGCGGAACAAAGGCTGTGTTCTATCATAAGGCAAACGATTGCCAAGGGCGGAAAAGTATTGATCCCGACATTCGCTGTTGGAAGAAGTCAAGAGGTCATGATCGTATTAGAGGAGGCGATCAGAACAGGCCTCATCGATAAGGTACCCATATACCTGGACGGTATGATCTGGGAGGCTACTGCAATTCATACCGCATATCCTGAATATCTGAACAATGAACTTCGAGACCTTATTTTCCACAAAGGACTGAATCCATTCACCTCAGATTGTTTTGTCCAGGTCGAGCCGGCGAATCGCCAGAAGATTATCGATGGAGATCCTACAGTGGTGCTCGCGACATCCGGTATGTTGAACGGCGGACCGGTGATGGAGTATCTCAAGGCGTTTGCTTCAGATAGCAAAAACACGCTAATATTCGTAGGTTATCAAGGAGAGGGGACCCTCGGACGACGTATCCAGAAAGGCTGGAGCGAAATTCCATTCTCGAGCGATGGCAAGACCAAAACCGTCAAGGTCAATATGAGGGTAGAGACCGTAGACGGATTTTCCGGTCACTCGGATCGGCAACAGTTGATGAGCTATGTCAGGCGCATGAAGCCGCGACCGGTGCGGATTCTGACCAATCACGGCGATGAACGCAAGTGCATAGACCTGGCAAGCTCGATATATGCGAAATATGATATAGAAACGAGAGCGCCGATGAACCTGGAGACGATACGGTTCGTCTAAGCGATTATTTAGAAGAGGGACAGGATGGTAAGGGGTAAACTTTTAAGCTCACATAAATCACCCAAACGGACATTCCTCACATCTGGGATTTCTCGCCCGACAGTATTCCCTGCCAAATGATATCAGTGCCATGTGCGCTGGACCGCGCTTCTCTGGTGGAATCTGATTTTCTAGAGCCGTCTTTACCCCCTCGTGATCGACGTGGGTTGGTGCGAGTCCGAGCCGCTTTGCCACACGGAATATGTGCGTATCCACCGGCAGAATATCGTACCCTCCTGCAAAAAGAAGTACGCAGTCTGCAGTCTTGGGACCTATTCCATCTATATCCAGAAGTTCTTTTCGGGCTTCGTCCATGCCCTTTTGAATCACGCGATTTATATCTCCACCATATTTCACCATGATCAACTTTGATATGTTCTTAATTCGTCTGGCTTTTATATTGTGCAATCCTGCAGGTCTTATCAAGTCCACTAGTTCGTCGATGTTCGTGTTGGCGACCTCTTCTGCTGTCTTGAATCTGGAAAATAAGTTTTGAGATGCGATGTCGGTATTTCTAGAATTGGTATTCTGCGACAGGATGGTCCTTATCAACGTGCGGAACGGATCATCATCCTTCCAAATAGGGTGTCCGTATATCTCAAGCAGTCTGTCCACGATCTTTTGAACCTTGTTCATATTTATGGAAAAAACAAAAAAGTGATGGAGGGCCTGATTTCCTATCGAGAATGCAGGCCCTTTTCATTCGAGGGGTTGGGCACTCTTACATTTCCATGTCGCCCATACCGCCCATGCCTCCTGGCGGCATTCCTGGAGCTCTTTCTCCATCCTTTGCACCGCTGGCTGAAATCACATCATCGATCCTCAGAATCATGGTGGCAGATTCGTCTGCAGACTTCACTGCCTGTGTCTTGATTCTCAACGGCTCAATGACGCCAGCTT
>JAJOKI010000005.1 GCA_021129915.1 Methanocellales archaeon
CTCCGCGCCGAGGATTGGGCATCCTGGACCGGTCGTGACCGAACGCGAATACGGCATCTTAAACGCTATGGGGCTACCCAATCCGTCTTATCGCGAGTTCGTCCGCGAGCTGACGCTTGCAAAAGGAGACGTACCCGTCATCGTTAGTATATTCGGTGCGAATGCCTCTGAATTTCAGGAGGTTGCCCGCGGACTGAATGATGCGAACCCCGATGGCTTTGAACTCAATGTTAGCTGCCCCCATGCCAGGGGATATGGTGCTTCGATTGCCTCTGATCCGGAGGCAATTCGGAAAACAACAGAGGCGGTGAAAGATGTCGTCGAGGTGCCGGTGTGGGTTAAACTTGCGCCGCTCACAAACATAGTCGAAACGGGACTGGCTGCCCAAAGGGGGGGCGCAGATGCAGTGGTCGCGATCAATACGGTTCCAGCTATGGCGATAGATGTAGAATCGGGATTCCCGCTCCTCGGCAATAAGGTCGGAGGGATATCAGGGCCTGCCATAAAGCCGATTGCTTTGAAATGCGTATATGAGCTGTATTCTGCATTGAACATCGATGTCATAGGGGTCGGCGGCATCACAAATTGGCGCGATGCAATCGAGTTCATCATGGCTGGCGCCAAAGCCGTCCAAATCGGGTCGGCTGTCTGCAACGACATAGGCGTGTTTAAAGATGTTTCCAATGGGGTGGCGCGGTATCTTAAAGAGAATCGGCGCAGTTTGAAAAATATCAGGGGGATGGCACATAAATGATGGCGACGAACATCAGAATAACGAGGATCGTGGAGGAGACGCCATCCACCAAGACGTTCTTTTTAGACACGTCCTTGAACTACATCCCGGGGCAGTACGTAATGGTGTGGATTCATGGAGTGGATGAGATACCGATGAGCCTGTCGTATCCGAATGCCATCACCGTCCAAAAGGTAGGGGACGCCACTTCCGCCCTGTTTAAACTGAAGACTGATGACCTGATTGGGATCAGGGGACCTCTTGGAAATGGGTTTGCACTCAAAGGCAAATCCATCCTGTTAATTGGCGGCGGCGTTGGGACTGTGCCATTGGCGCCATTGGCAGAAAAGGCGAAAAATAAGAATATAAGCGTAAAGACTCTCATCGGTGCCAAAACAGACAGGGAATTGCTGTTCGTTGAACGATTCGAAAAAAGTGGAGAGGTATCTATCGCTACAGATGACGGGTCCAGGGGATATAAGGGAACCGTCATCGAAGTTGTGAGCAAACTGGACCTTGAGGAATTTGAAGGGATATATTCCTGCGGGCCTGAAAGGATGATGTCCCAGGTCCTGGATATTGCAAAAAATACAGGCATGACGACGATGGCACAGTTCAGCCTCCACCGCTATATCAAGTGCGGGATCGGCATCTGCGGGTCGTGCTGCATCGACCCCTCTGGGCTGAGGACCTGCAGAGATGGACCTGTGTTTAACGGAGAACAGCTGATGGATTCGGAATTTGGCAAATATATGAGGGATGGAAGCGGCCGGAGGATACCATTTTGATAGGACGCCTCAGCGATAAAGTTATAACTTATGCTATCATTCGCTCTGTGCTTGAAGGGGTCGAGTAGATGGAATTGCCAAAAGAATACGATCCAACTGTCATTGAACCTAAATGGCAAGAGAGATGGGAAGAAGCGGAGCAGTACCGATTTGACCCAGATGCAGATGGCCAGGTATACGTCCTCGATACTCCCCCCCCATTTACATCAGGCTCCCTCCACATAGGACACCTGCTCAATCACACCTGGATCGATATTGCCGCCAGATATAAACGCATGCGGGGTTACAACGTTTTGCTCCCCCAGGGCTTTGACTGCCACGGTCTGCCCACTGAGCTGGCCGTCGAAGAGATGGTATCCAAGCGCGATATAGTAAAATTTCGTAGCGCATGTGTGGATTGGACCTCTCGCTGCATCGACAGGATGAAGGAGCAGTTCAGAAAACTGGGATATTCTGCCGATTGGTCCCGAGAGTACCGAACCATGTCCCCCGAGTATATCACCAAAGTCCAATACTCTTTGCTCAAGTTCAACGAGTTGGGATTGGTCTATCGAAAACGCCATCCAGTCCATTATTGTTGGAACTGCAGGACTGCGCTTGCAAAGGCAGAACTCGGATATAAAGATGAGAAGGGCACGCTTACATACATACGGTTGAAAGTCGACGGAAGTCATTTGACGATCGCTACGACCAGACCGGAATTGATGTGCGCCTGCGTTGCAGTCATGGTGCATCCCAATGACAGAAGGTACAACAAATACGTTGGAAAAACTGCACGGCTGCCCCTCTATGATAGAGATGTGCCCATCGTCGCCGATGAGGATGTCGATCCCAAATTTGGGACCGGCGCAGTCTACGTCTGCACATATGGCGATGAACAGGACATGGCATGGCAGCAGAAATATTCACTGCCCATGATAATCGCAATTGATCAAAATGGGTTGATGAAAGAAGCTGCCGGCAGATACAGCGGCATGAGTATATCCGAATGTCGGAAACGCATTATAGCAGACCTAAATGCGATGGGTGCCATCACGAGGCAGGATGCAATAGAACACAGGGTATTGGTTCACTCGGAACGATCCAGTTGCCAGAAACCTGTCGAACTGATTCCGATACCACAGTGGTTCATCAGAATCAAAGACCGAGCTGATGATGTTATTAAAGCCGCCAAGGAGATGAACTGGTACCCCCAGTACATGTTCCAGCGGCTTGTCGACTGGGCAGAGTTGCTTGACTGGGACTGGGTGATTTCAAGACAGAGAGTGTTCGGAACGCCCATTCCATTCTGGTACTGCGGGGACTGCGATAATGTAATCGCCCCGGTAGTTAATGACCTCCCGGTGAATCCAGCGACGGATAAAGCACCGGTTGATGCGTGCCCCTCCTGTGGCTCAAAAAATATAAAGGGCAGCATAGATGTGTGCGACTGTTGGGTTGACAGTTCGATAACTCCTCTCATAGCCAGCGATTGGCTCGGTGACGGGTTTGATGGGCTCTACCCCATGTCCATCAGACCACAGGGGTATGAAATCATTCGAACCTGGTTGTTCTACACGATATACTGCTGTCTTGTTTTGACTGGAAAACCGCCGTTCAGGGATGTTTTAGTCAATGGAATGGTGCAGGGAGAAGATGGCAAGAAGATGAGCAAAAGCATGGGCAACGCCATTGAGCCGGATGAAATTATCGCTGAGTTCGGCGTGGACCCAATCAGGCAATGGGCTGCTGGTGGAACGCTTGGAGAAGATTATCCGTTTGAGTTAAAGGAGGTCGTGCATAGCAGGCGGTTCCTCACCAAGACGTGGAACATCGTCCGATTCTGCCTGTCACATGACCTTGATACAACCCCATACAAACCCGAACCAAACGTCATCGATAGATGGATTCTGAGCAAATTGAATAGATTGATTATGGAAGTCACTGCTGACCTGGATGGATACGAGTTCAAGACGATTAAAAAGATGCGAAACTTCATTTGGAATGAATTGGCTGACAATTATATTGAGATGATAAAGTACCGACTATACGGCGATGACCCGGATGCAAAAGCGGCAGCTCAACATACGCTGAGGAGTGTTGTCAATACCATGTTGTTGATGCTGGCGCCGTTTATCCCCCATTTCGCCGAGGAGTCCTATTCTCACTGTTCCAACTCCCAAGGTAGCATCCACCTGTGTAAGTGGCCAGAGGCGGATGAGTCTCTAATAGACCATGAGATCGAGGCGTGCGGTGATTCAATCAGGGACGCGACGGGCGCAATCAGGAGATACAAAGCCGAGAATGGTATGCCACTCAACGCCGAACTGGAGAGGGTAGAGATATATGCTGGTGACGAACTGATACATGGCATCGATGACATCAAGGGAACGGCCTGTGCAAAGAACATCGACATCGTGAAGGGGGCTCCTGAATTCGAGGAGAGAATAGTCGACATCGAGCCCAAGATGGGCATCCTTGGACCGTTATACAGGGGGAAGGTCAGCGCAATCATGGAAGCGCTGAAGAGCGACCTCCCGAGAGCTGCAGAACAGGCCAAAGCTGGCGCCATATCGATAGAGGTGGATGGCGAAGCGATAGAGCTGGACGCAGGGAGCATCGAGATAAAGAAGGAGTTCATCTCAAAGGGAAGGGCTGTTGATGTGCTCCAGGTTGGGGATATGGTGATTGCGATTGCGAAACCAAAACGTGGTCGCCAAGCGGCGATGAGTTAGAATTTCTCTTTCCAAACCAAACATCTAGTGTGTTCCCTACACGGTCATAGGTTACAATCACCTTTTCCATACCCGTTCACCTTCCTTAAAGATGATTTCCGAAGACATTCTTTAACGAACGATTCTTTGTCTCTAATAATTGGATGTTTGACTAATGTGATTTAGTGGTGCGAATCAATTTATTAAGTTCAAAAAGGGAAT
>JAJOKI010000044.1 GCA_021129915.1 Methanocellales archaeon
CCCCGAAAAGGGAATGCTACTCAGGCATAAAAATTTACCTTAACTGAACAGCACCTGAGAATTATAGGATATATTTATAAATAGTTAGAGAGGATAACATAATGAAACATGATTACAGAAACAACTGAAACCGGACCGACCAAAAAACGTGCGTCTCAGCGAGTGCCCACCGGAATAAAAGGATTCGATGAATTATGTGAAGGAGGCCTCATCAGCGGTAGGACATATTTACTCTCTGGCATATATGGCAGCGGTAAAACCATCTTTAGTTTGCAGTATCTCTATAACGGAATTACCAAATACGATGATGCTGGCATTTTCATAGCTACAGAAGAGCGGCCAGAGCAAATTCGGCAAAATGCGTCAAATTTCGGTTGGGACTTGGATGCGCTGGAAGCTGAAAATAAACTGGCAATAGTAGATGCATGTGCTACAAAAGTCGGACTCCCCTCCACCGAAAAATACGTGGACATTAGACCGTTTGACATGCGTTCTATGCTGGACCAGCTCATCAAGATACGAGAAGAAATCGGTGCAAAAAGGGCAGTAGTTGACTCCTCGACTTCAATAGGTTTTTATCTTCAAATGGATCCCGTTAAAATAAGGGTAGAGCTGCTTAGATTAAGCTGTATAATGAACACCCTAAATCTAACGTCACTGCTGACCTGCGAGGTCACTGATGACTCGCAAACAAATAGATTCGGGGTGGAAAACTTTGTTACTGATGGGTCCATCATACTGTATTTTAAGAAACATAATGATGTGCGGGCTCGCGGCGTAGAAATCTATAAAATGAGAGGGACCAAACACAGCGAGAAAGTCCACTCATTCAGTATGGCGTCTGAGGGCATAGTTGTCCATCCAGATAAGACTGTGAACTATTAATTTATTACTGCAGTCATCATCTTTCTTCGTGCGAACGAACATCGATATTGATGCCAAGTTCTCTCTCAATCTTATCGATGATTTTGCCACCTCGTCCGATAACTCTGGGGATATCCCGCTGCTCAAGATAAACGATAACCCCGGAATCCGACCCCATTGACACATCCACGTGTCCACGCACGTATTTGCCAATCTGCCTGTAAACCTCCTTTTCGGCAAGTCGCCATGCTGGTCTAACTTGCGCCTCGATGGGCATTACCACGACCTGATCGCCATATGTGTATATTTCGTATTCTACTTCTTCCGTTTCAAAATCCAACACCTCGATGACCGGGCGTGCCAAATCCGCTTCAAGCATGCCAGAGGGGACTTTAACGGTAAATTTTATCTCATATACTTTGGAGACTTCTCCTTTATCGATGAACACGATCATATCGACAATTTGTGGAATGATGCCCAGTTCAACCCTTCCTATAAGCCGCTGGATGGCATCTATAGCCCTGGTTGAATGAACCACGCCGACCATTCCAACACCGGCCAATCGCATATCTGTGAATACTCTGAAATCGGATGTCTTGCGCAGTTCATCGTAAATCGTATAATCCGGCCTGACCAACAGAAGAATATCTGCGGTATTCGCCATACTACCATCGAGAGGGGCATATTGGGTGATATCGTCCGATACCTGCAGGTCGCGCGGGGACTCCATGGTCTTTACTATGTATTCATGCGCTTGCAAGAACTCTGCCATGCTGGCAGCAAAAGTGGATTTTCCTGCGCCAGGCGGACCTGCAATCAATATCCCTCTCTGCTTTTCGATCAGTTTTGCTTTAAGTTCGTCACTGAGCCTATAATCATCCAAACCGACCATCGCAATAGGACGCACCGCCGTGATTTCGAATCCGTCGGAAAATGGTGGGCGTGCTATCGCAATCCTCATCGAACCGAGCTGAACCACGGTCGCTCCCTTTCTATCAAACTCGATAAAGCCATCCGGGTCCTTCTTTACCCTCTCCATTATTTCACGCACCATATCGCGCAATTCCTTTTCAGTGCATGCCCTGTTCCCTATTTTCACCAGACGCATTTTGCCGACAGTACCTCTCTTTGCCAGAGGGAGGACACGATCCTTCAGATGCACGGACATCGTATTGTCTGTGAAAAAAGACTCGATTTGCAACGGATACATCTCTTCCTTTTCCGGATAAAGATAAACGACTTCCAGCCCTTTTGCCCTTGCAACATCTGATTGAACGATATCGCTTGATACAAATACGGCTTCATTTTGATCCGCTACAGCTCTGATTATAGAGTCGATTTCCCCTCCCGAGGCTAGTTTAATCTGCTCGAGCGTGGGGCGCTCACCCACATATTTTAATATGATTTTTTTCTTTTTCGCCAGCTCATTCAATTTTTTGAGTTCCTGCAGGCCGTTAAAACCTATGTCCTTGCCCTGGTTTGCCTGAGCCTCGAGTTCTGAGACCACTGCCTCGGGTATGATTACTTCAGCACCTTCAAACTCGCCGCTCTCTATCTTTGCAGTAATCCTGCCATCGATGATTACGCTTGTATCTGGAACGAGTTTCATGTTTGCTGTTTATTATCATGATATGGTATATATCTGTGGGGTTCTAAGCAGAAATGGTGATTTCAAATAAAGCATCCACATCTACTCTCATCTTGAAACATCACCATACACCTTTTCCGGTTCAAATACCTTTTCAGCGAGGACATTTCCGTCCACATCCCTGTAAAAACAAGACATATATCCCATATGGCATGCTCCCCCTATCTGGTCCACCTTCAGGAGGACGGCATCGCCATCACAATCAACACGAATTTCATGCACGATTTGTTCGTTGCTTGATTTCTCTCCCTTCCGCCAAATCCGATTTCTGCTTCTGCTCCAGTAATGCGCCCTCTTGGTTTCAATGGTCCTTCTCAGCGCGTCCTCGTTCATATGGGCGAGCATTAGCACTTCGCCGGTCTGACGATGCTGTGCGATCGCGTGGATCAAACCATTCTTGAAGTTAAACCTCTGGAGCATCATATCCTCTAATTATGGACTAAAGCATTAAAAATGTTTGTAAGACGCAGCTCTCTGGTTCCCCGTCATCATCGCTTCTTCATCTCCCGCATCACTTCTTTATGGAACAAAACCAGAAGGTCGCTCAGAAGTCCGAAAACGACTATCTGAACACCCAGCGTGATCAACAGGGTGGCAAGAATTGTCATTGGAATGCGGGTTATCCCTCTAAACCACTCCAGTGTCACGTAGATACCAAGACCTGTACCCAACATTATAAAAATAGCCCCAAATATGCCGAAGTATAGCAGAGGATTGTGCGTTTTGGTAAGTTGATATATCGTATATCCAATCTTGATGCCGTCTCTAAGGGGATTGAGCTTGGTGGCAGTTCCTTTATGTCTGGAGCAATATGTTATCGGCACCTCTATTATTTTCTGATCCTTTTTTACAGCCTCTATGGTGGTCTCCGCTTCTATCTCAAATCCAGTCTTATTTAACTCCAATTCTTTTACGGATTTTTTGTTAAATGCTCTATACCCGGACAGGATATCGGTGATCCATGCACCGTATGCAAGGCCAAATAATTTGTTTAGAATTTGGTTGCCAAAGAGGTTCAACCTTGTGAATGCTCCTTTTTGAGGAGATGCAAACCTGTTGCCGATGACATGATCTGCACCTCCATCCTTTATCGGCTCCAGCAACCTGTCCACTTCTTCCGGACGATATGTCCCATCGCCGTCGATCATCACGATGATGTCCTCGTCGATCATGTCAAAGGCTTGCTGAAGCGCCTGCCCCTTGCCTTTCCCCTTTTGAGTTACGACTTCGGCACCAGCATCCTCTGCTATCCTGACAGTACCGTCGGTGCTGTGCCCATCGATGACCATGATGTTAGAAAATCCCATGGATTTGAACTTGTGGACTATGTCACCTATGGTGGGCGCTTCGTTCAGCGTTGGAATCAGGATGCAGACGTTTTCTTTCATTTGAGGTCACCTAAATTTTTTTCTGTCCTGCTATTTCCCCTCAACAATTTTACTAAAAATCAGTATCAAAACGGTCATTAGAGCTTCACGTCCTTTAATCTATGTTTTCTGGTCTCCGTCATCGCTTCTTCAATGTTGTCTACCAGTTCTTCGTCGGGCTCAATCGACCTAACATACATCAGAAGATCGTTTTTTGTCGCCATGTGCATCACACTGCTGCAATTCATTCAACTGGGAGATATTTTTCAATGGTCTTAAGGATTTCATCTTTTCGTTTTGGATTAAGAGAGACTTCTAAGCCATATGATGTCGGCTTTGAAAGCAATAATCCAGATTTAATCAAATCATACCCGGCCTCTTTCGCTTTGTCACAGATCGAAGATCTGTGAGAGTTGTAACGCTGAAGGCGTTTCAACACTCCCCTCAAATGTCTGGGTATTCCTGTAGATAGTTTGTCAAAACTTGTATGAGCTTTGCCCCACTTACCACGCCTTTTCAATTTCT
>JAJOKI010000108.1 GCA_021129915.1 Methanocellales archaeon
AGGCGGAATTGCAGAGGTCGTATCCGATGAAGAGATAATAAGGGCGCAGAGGGACCTTGCCAAGTTGGAGGGCATAGGCGTTGAGCCGGCGAGCGCATCATCTATCGCAGGGTTGAGAAAATTGGTCGAACAAGGCGTCATTGACAAAGAGGAGCGCATCATCTGCGTCACCACCGGACATCTGCTGAAGGACCCAGAGGAAGTTATGAGGGTTTGCGATAAGCCCATCGAGGTCGAGGCGGATATGGGGGCGATACGTGCCTTGCTTTCTGGTGTGTGGGGACGTTAGTTTATAGCGCTCGTCGGGGACGACAAGCTTTATATATGATTCCCATAAATTAAAAGTGGGAATAATAAAAGGTGGGAAAATGGGCACTGAAGTTATTGGAGAAGTAGATTCCAAGGGCAGGATAGTGATACCTGCAAAAATCAGGAATGAGTTAGAAATAGGGACAAAGGACAGGGTGAAGATCAGAATAGAAGACGTGGAGCATCGAAGATCTTTCATCAAAGAATGCAAGGGCGCTTTGAAGGGTGCTGGAGATGCTGTAAAACTTTTGCATAGAGAATCTCCTTTTAGGTAATAATCATGCGTTATTTGGATGCAAGCATACCTCTCTGTGTTTTGACGGAGGAGCCAAAGAGCAAGCTGAGCGCATGCTTAGAGATCATGGATGAAGTAGAGGGGGGCAGAAGGGTGGTGACTAACGTCCTCACGATTGCCGAAATCGCGCATATATTAATTCAAAGGGAAAAAAAGGCATTAGATGACGTCAGGAGAAAAATTCTTGCACTTATGGATTGTAGGGGATTGAATGTAGTGGACGTCGACGCCTCGATTTGTGGAGATGTAATTGAACTTGTTGCAAGATATAAAATCGACTTTGTCGATGCCTACAATTACCTGACGATGAAGAAGTTGGACATAAAGGAAATCTATTCTTTGGATAAACATTACAGCGTGTTTCCGGATATCAAACGGATAGAATTTTTTGAGTGAGTGAAATGGTCGCCAAGCACATGAAAATGCTGGAGATGGTTGAGGTGGATGTTGGGGCGATAAAAACGGCAATCGAGAACATTAAATGACATTTTATTGAAACCGTCCTGCCTGCGCTCAAATTTGTCAGATGGGGTTTTATCGATGTAAACTAATGTCTAAGACTGTTTATCTTATCTCTTAGAGAGAGGGCAACATCTCTAACCTTTTCATCAAAATTACGATCCTTGCCAGCATAGATTATGCCCCTGGAAGAAGCGATGATGGCATTTTCACCATGCGAATTGGTGCCAAACTTCACCACCTTTTCCAGATCACCGCCCTGTGCGCCTATGCCTGGAATCAGCATCAGCATGTCCTCGCCTATGATTGTTCGTATCTTCTTTATTTCTTCTGGCCAGGTGGCTCCGACTACCAACCCGCAGTTTTCGTGCACATTCCACGTTACCGCATGCTCAGCCACGATTTGATACAGCGGCTTTGCGCCGATATTTTGAAACTCGGATGCACTGGGATTGGATGTCCTGCATAGCACGAATACCCCCTTGTCCTCATAATTCAGGAAGGGCTTGATGGAATCGACTCCCATATATGGATTTACCGTTACGGCGTCGAATCCGAACACATCGAACACCGCTCTTGCGTATGCTCTGGCGGTGTTGCCGATGTCCCCCCTCTTTGCATCGGCGATAATCGGAATGGAGGCTGGAATGTATTCTATTGTCCTCATCAGGGATTTCAAGCCTTCTGGACCCTCGGCTTCATAAAACGCCAGATTTGGTTTGTATGCAACCACTAAATCCTTCGTCGCATCGATGATCCGTTTGTTGAACTCGAAGATCGGATCTTTAGCAGCATGTAAAAACGTTGGAATTTTTTCCATGCTGGGATCCAGACCTATGCAGAGGAGGGAATCATTTCTCTTAGACGCACCACCCAGCTTATCGATGAAGTTCATGTTAGCCATTGTACACGCCCAACTCAAATTTATCTCTCCAGGCGGCTGCAGCTGCACATACTGGATGCTCGAAATCCAGACCATGCATGGACCTGGCGATTTCGCCTGCGGTTGCCCCTTTTATCCTCAACGGCTCAAAATCGGTCCGCTCATACGTGGCGACGAACCGCGCATCATCTTTTTTGAGCCCGAACTCTTTGACCATCAATCCATCCGATTTTATTATGCCAAGGTACCCCTTATCAGCAGAGACGTCGACGACGCCTGCGATTCTGGGCGTGTTGTATGAGTCCTTTTCATAATCCATCGTGAGCAGTCCCAATGCTAAAGCATCTCTCGGCGGATACCCCAACTGGATCTTTTCGGCTATGGGGTCCGTATGTGAGCCATTCGAGGCAACCGCCACGTCTCCGACGATCTTGATGCAGTTATATGAGACATAGGGATTCTGGAGAAGGTCTGCTGCATCCTTCGGAACGATGAGCGCCACACCGCCCTTTATATCGGCAATTCGATTTGGAAAGGAGCGGGAAGATACTCTATATCCTGCAAAAGGAATTTCACCCGAGCACCCTATTGCGACGATTCTGCCTATATACATGATATCACCATTCTATTTGAGATGTAAATTATTTAAACCCGTTCATGCGAACCTCGCCCACCTCGATTCCAAGGATGTCCTTCTTGCCGGCATGTACATCTCGTGCGATCTCGGCACAGCCTATTGCAGCCCCCCACCTATCAAGGTGGATGGTTTTCATATTTAAGATATCCTCTATTTTAATTCTGATTTCGTCCGGACCGCACAAAAAAACGGCCTCCAGCATTCCACGCTCTTCAACCATGATGCGCATCCCAGCTATTTCCATCGCGGCAAACAGGGCAAGCCTATCCAGAGCCAATCGGGCATCATCACTTTTTGCACTCATCAATTCCTCTTGGTCCCTAAAGGACGTGTGTTTCAACACGCCGCCCCGCGAAAAAGCCTCGTTTGCACTCATTTTGCCGGCATCGATGTCTCGAATGGCTTCAAGGTCCAATGGACCGTGGAGTATCCCAGGTGCAAAAATACATGCATCTATGGCACCGATGATTTTTCCATCTGCCACTCCGACCGTAACGGTGTTCGAGCTTACATCTGAGACGATGAAAGTATCATATCCGCGTAAAAGAGCATGGTATGCGATTCCAACTTTTTCCGGGCTGGCCCCATGTGAAAACATCCTCATCCGCGGGTCTATATCGCTCCCGGAGTGTATACCAGGTATTACAATCGCAGGTATGTTAGATGCCCTGATTACATCGAATACATGGGTGCCGCCACCAATATCTCTCCCGGCTCCCCCAAACCCTCTGACGCCACGGTTGGTTGCGCATCTAACATCGGTGATCTTTGATATGCCATCACCCATTGAATATCCTATCGCTATCAAATCGATATCGCTTGCGTTGACATTCAAACCGCATAGGATGGCCTTAAGCAGTATATCGTCTGCCATCTCTCTGGCGCTTTCCCGTGATAATTCAAAGCCATGACCATCATCCGTTCCGAAGCGAATCGCTGTGGTACCGTGGTCGATTCCAACAAACATGTTATCGCATGAATATTCGTGTAGGGGATAATCTAATTTATGCACAAGCCGACGTGTGAGAAAAACATAGCTTCCATCATAGTTGGCTCTGCTACCGGCCCAAAGGGCATATTGACGGAGCGGGATGTACTAAAAAAGTAGTAGCTGAGGGGATAGATCCAAGGAGGGCCCTGGTCAAAGATGTGATGCATCCCGAGGTTGTCACAATTAACGAAAACGCCTCTGTCCAGGATGCGGCAAAATTGTTAATGACTCATTACATACGACATCTTCCGGTCTCCGATGAATTCGACAGGGTCATAGGCATGGTGAGTGCACGCACCGTCATGGATGCCTTGGGGCGTTTCTATGTAAGTGAGCGGCGCCCACATAGAATACAGTATATTTTAAATACGAGTGGCCCTAACGGATACTGGCAGACGCGGTAGATAGGATGGAAATAGCAATCTATGCGATTATCGCCGTATTCTTGATTGGGATGGCATTCATGTTATTTGTGCTCAAAGACCTAATGGTTGCCATGATACTCGTTGAACTGCTACAGACCGTTATAGTTTTTATAAGGGAACATAAATTTGACATGCGACTGATATTGGCTGCTGGATTGACGGCCATGGTGCGGAAAGTACTTGTATTCGGTGTGGAGCCTGTGGATGCTATGATGATGGGCCTCGTAGTGGCGTTGATTGTAGTGTTAACAGCATCAATGGTGGTGTTCACAAAATATGGACCAATAACAAAATCAATTCACTAAAGCCGAGGGTTGCACAACAACTTTTTACCAAAAAGTTGATTAAAAGTGTGCTACGCCCGCTCGCAAAGCTCGCGCGGTAGCACT
>JAJOKI010000020.1 GCA_021129915.1 Methanocellales archaeon
TATAGAGCTCCGTCAACCGGCATACGTTTTTCACTTCGTTGTAGGCAAAAAGCCTGGAATTGCTGCCATACGTGATAAGCGCCGAAAACAAGGTTTGGACCATGGTTTCTGTTTGATCCCATTTATTGGGTTCGGACATGGAACCAGTAGCGTCCACAAGCAGCACAATGTCGTTGACCAACTCAAAATTATCTTTCTTAATTTGGAATACCGTCCCGGTGGTGGGAGCCCGATATAGCCTCCTGCGATCGATTTTGCCGGAGCTCAAGCCCCTGTTAAAGAGCGTTCTTCTCTGTGTAACACTCTTTATGATGAATTGCAGGTTGTGCAGCAGTTTTTTATCCACCTTATTTGTTGCCCGCATTACAATATCGCTTCCCTCAATGCGGACAACCTCATCCACATTCTTTACATTGGATCTTACCTCGTCGGTATAATCAGGACTTCTTCTTCGCAGAGCCCTTTCAATGGGGTCGGCAAAGCTGATGATGGTAGCCTTTACCGCCCTTTTCTCTTCATCATCCTTTTCAATATCGTCTTTATATTTGGATGAGAGAAGAAACGGATCGGCCCTGTCCGTGGGCCAGAATTTTATACGGTTGAGCAGTTCAGGCCATATTGATAGATAGAGCTTCTGTCGAAAAGCGCCCCGCTCACTGACACCTACGATTCTCGGGCACTCATATATCAGTTTATCCACAATGGAGTTCAGGAGTCTGACAGGTTCTCTGTAAAATTTCTCCAGGTTCGCCCTTTCTATAAGGCCACCTACCGACCGATCAACGTATTCTTCCTTGTATCTTGTGCCGCTCCTGTCCGCTGCCATATTCCACCATATGTGATAAAGCTCGATATCCGTTGGCGGCTGAATTAATTCCGCGCGTTTCTCACGTATTTCCCACTGTCTAGCCTTCTCCGTATAGTATCCGAGAATAGTGCGATTGGAAAGGCAATCAATGTAAAGTTTTTCGCACATATCGAAAAACAGACTGAATTTATAGGCATAATTGGCTGGAAGATTGAGCTGGGATAGCGATAATTGTTTGAATCTTTCACTCCATTCCGTTCTTCCATATGAGCGCTGGATGGTTATTCCTACCACAATATCCGTTTTGGAAGCAGGGATGGGATATCTCCCCATAATGGGCGATGGATCAATGACGACCCCGTCTCTTAAATCCATACCCGACCAGACAACCGTCCCCACATTTCTGCCGATGTAGGAGGAGACTTTTCTCAATGCAATGAGCAATTTGGAAAGCTCAAGGATTTCAATTGGAGATTTGTCCCTTCTCCAGAACTCCGAATATCCATCACCACCGGGGATATGAAACTTTTCAATTGCATCGCTTCTTGCGTGTATCTGATGATCCATTTAATCACCTGCTCCTGGTGCTGCTCTCGAATCATGAGAAGCAACTTCAGAATTTAGGCGCTTATCAGCGCGACATCGACAAAATGTTGTCGATGTGATTAAGCGGCGATATTCATATTCTTGGTTCCCTCCTCCAGTTTAGGTTTATACCAGCATTGCGGATCCGCTGCCATAATATCCCCGGTCACGCTATAAGCCATTCTTCTACATCCTCCACAGACAAACCTTAATTCGCATCTACCGCACTTACCCTTCAATTTGTCTCTATCTCTTAAGAGGTTAGCCAGCTCCGAATTGTGCCATACCTCGCTCAGACTTTGCTTTCTTAAATCCCCTATCTCATGATCGGGTGCAATTATGTCCCCCACCACCACCTTACCCGAGGCGTTTATGACATACTGCCAAATGCCACTAATGCATCCGCAGGGAGTATCCCTAAAATCACCTATCCTATGGGGACTCCCAGCTACTCTCAGAGCACATTCATCTTCACAGATTTGGTAGCGGTCTTCAAATTGTATGCACTCGCATCCATAAATCTTTGTTTGTTCAAAAAGATACCTTTGCCAGTCCCTGGTTTGTCCCCTGGTTAACATCAAGTCCCTTCTCCCTTTCCACCTCCCGCCACAGAAAAGTTGCACCATGCCGATATCTACGCCCAAATCCCTAGCTAGTTTTAACATCTGGGGGATCTCTTCATAATTCAATTGAGAAATAGTGGCGATCCATATCACGCTTTCAATACCGGCATCTACGCAGTTCTTCAGTGACTGGATACACTTTTCAAAGGTCCCTTCTCCTCTGTTCCAATCGTGGCTCTCTTTCAAGCCATCGACGCTGACCTTTACTTGAGAAATCCCAGCATTCACCAATCGCCTCACGTACTTACTGTCAAGCCATTGACCATGCGTGTTTAGAGCAACAAACATCTCTTTGGCTCTGGCTGCGTACTTTATGATGTCCAGCAGATCCTCTCTTAGTGTTGGCTCTCCGCCGCCGAACACTATAGCCTGTGTGCCGGCTTCAGCAATGTTATCCAGGAGAGCATAGACCTCCCGAGTAGTCAATTCATCTTCCAGAGGCTCGGCGGAATCAGCAAAACAGAATTTACAGGACAGGTCGCATTCCTCAGTAATGCTATACCAACACGTCAGGGGCTTTGGTTCTTTGACCATTTTCCTAAATTTTTCCCTGGTGATATTCAAGAAATCTTGCGGCGAAAGATCTTGGTTCACCTCCGTTACCCCCTATGTACTACCATAAAGCATAAGGTTTCTCCTTATTATTCTGTTGTGAAGAGTATATCTATAATATGAGAGAAACCGCTTGATATTTCAACTGCCCCGAAGTGGCACCTCTTCCAGGCGAAGTCTTGGACGAGGCATAGTCCTTTATGCAAATACGCAAACGCCTATAGCGCCTGAACTGAACTGACCAGACCATGTTTAAGCAACACGTCCCTGACAAATAGCACATACTCTGACTCGCCTTTTTCCCTATAGCCTTTTTCCATATAACCTTTTTCCATATGCAGTGTAAGAAGAAGTGATTCCAGAGTTTCTTTGCTTGTTTGAAGGCTGGTGATAATGGCCTCTCTCAATGTAGCGCCGACAGCCGCCATTTCGCCCACCATCAGGGTTGTCCTGGTTGAAACCTCGATAGATATTTCGGGATTACTTCGGAGGCCATTTATGGCATCTATTATTTGATCGGCCTGTTCTTCATCAACCCCGGTCTTCTTTATCAGCACCTCCCTTTCAACCTCATTGGGAAGGTAGTCCATCAGCAAAATGTAAAAACGGTCTCGCAGAGCTGCGTCGAGCAGTTCCGTCCCAATAAACTCTTCGCCTTCATTGAGTGTGGCAAAAAACACCACCCCCTCTGCTACATTTAACACTCCCAGTTCATCCATCCATACCTGACGATCATCAGACAGGAGAGAAAACAGCATATTTAAGGCTTTGGGATGTTCCGGCCGGTTGATTTCTTCCAAGTGGATCACACAGTTTGGTGTCCGTATGGCCTGTGGAAACAAGAATTGCTTGTATTTTGTTTCACCACCTTCCAGGGCATATTCTCCAAAAAGCTGACCTGGCTCCGAGAGAATGCCGACTTGAAATGTGGCCATCGGTTTTCGATAGACCGCTGCGTACTGCCGAACAAGGGAAGACTTGCCGCAACCCTGTCTTCCGGCAACGAGTACATTTACTGGATGCCTTTTTGATATGCGATGGACTTTTTCGAGAATATTCATCGTTTCTTCTGCGATATAATAATAGGGATCTTCCCTGGGGATCATTAAATCATCGATTGTTTGCGCTGCTACTGCTTTCAAATGGACCCTCCTCTCTGATCCTACTTCCTTCTCCGCAAGAACACTATTGACCCATTTCTGCGGCGAATACAGACGGCGATGGAAGAGCCCTGACGCAGGCGCGGTGATAGGGCTCTTCCATCTTTAATCTGTATCAATTTGATTTAGACATGTTCCCGGAAGCTTAACACCCCCTCTTCGTGATGAGAGCACGTCATGTTGGCTGAATCTCTAACCCATCTTTTCCAGATCGAGCCCATTGTGGTTCTGTTAACGGTGCACTGGCCCTGCGCCGGGTTTGTTGGATCCTCTATTTCCCACTTACAGCTTCTACAGGGTTTCTTGGTGCCTTCCATACTATGAAGTTGACCTTCAACAACTGTTTCTGCACTCATAACAATCCTCCTTCTATAGTTAATAAACCCGTGCCCCTCCCCTGCAGGCGGCACTATGAGGCCGCCTGCAGGGGACATAGTTTATAAGCCAGGCCCTACAGATCGACGTTGATAAATTCGAGGTCTTCTGCGCCGAACTGCTGCTCGGTTCTCGCTATGATCGTATTCTGCCCGTAGGTGGGGATATCAACGAACCTGGAGCTAAAACCCGCCACCCGAA
>JAJOKI010000074.1 GCA_021129915.1 Methanocellales archaeon
AAATTCACAAAAAGAATGAGAAAATTGGGTGATGAACAGAATCGCCATAACAGGGCCACCGAGAATCGGAAAAACTACTGTATGTAAAAATATCATGGACTTATTAGACTGCAAAATTGGCGGGATGATGCAAACCGAGATAATCCAGGAAGGCAGCACAAAAATCGTGGTTCCTGTATTGGAAAAAAGGGCAAATTACCCTCCATCCAGTGCATCAGTATTCTACAATCCAACGATGGAATTGAACAGGGACATCAGCGTTGCATGTATAGGGGCATTTGCAAGAAAGCAAGATACATATATAGATGCGCTCGGAGCCACAGGCATCAGAGGGGTGCGGATGGCGAACGAAGTCGGTTTAAAAGTAGTGATAAACGACTGGAATCCCAGGGCATATGAATTGATCAGGAGAAATATCGAACAGAATCAGTTGAATGCCAGGGCGCAGAATAAAAATGCGAATGTACTTCTATCTGAGTCTCATTTCGATATAGTAGATGTAGACCCGTTTGGCACTCCGATGCCATTTCTGGACTCCGCATGCCGCTCGGTAAAAAAAATGCTCTGCATAACTGCCACCGACACAGCGCCGCTGTGCGGTGCACATAAAGCCTCCGGGATTAGAAAATATGGCGCAACTCCTCTCAATACGGAATATCATTCAGAGATGGGGGTACGCATCCTTTTAGGTGCAATTGCCAGAAATCTTGCGAGATACGACAAATCGATGTCGCCTTTACTATCCTACGCCATGAAGCACTATGTCAGGGTTTATTTAGCTGTGGAAAAAGGCGCCGCAAAGTCAAATGAAATGATGGGGGAAGTGGGTTTTATATGCCATTGTTTTGGCTGCGGCTTTAGAAGTTGGAAGCATGGCTTAACTGTTTCCATGTGTCACAGTTCGAAGAACTGTGAGAGTTGTAGTCTCGAAGGGACTTCAACACCGGAAAAGTGCCCTTCTTGTGCTGATGCCATATCACTGGCAGGTCCTCTCTGGCTGGGGAGACTACATGACAAGAAATTTTGCGACCTGGTTCTGCGTGAACTTGAGCACAGGAAATTGGGCACACGACAAACCGCGATAAAACTCGTGCGATTGTGCGCCGAAGAACAGGAGATTCCCACGTACTATGATCAACACATGATATGCAAAAAACTGAAAATCAATCCACCATCGATAGAGATGATGATATCAGCGTTATGCGGTGCTGGTTTTCAAGCATCGAGAACGCACTTCTCCGGAACGTCATTCAAGACAGACGCCCCGCTGGAGGAGATCGAAAAAATCCTTTGCAGATAATATATATCTCAGCACTCTCCTTTCTGGATGCCAGCGGAGTATATGGTTTTACAAAGCTGAAATATTTCCTGACATCATTAAAGAAGTCCGAGAACATGTCGCCTTGAAATACCTTCACCACAAAATTTCCACCTGGTTTGAGTATCTCCACGGCAATATTCAATGCAGAATTGGATAAATCGATAGAGCGCGCATGGTCCAGACTCCAGTTGCCTGAGAGATTTGGCGCCATATCAGAAGTGACCACATCTGCGCCGCCCGTCTTCTCGATTATTCCCTTGATTTTTTCAATAATGGCAGGATCGGTTATGTCTCCTCCGAGAGTTTCCACACCTTCAAGGGGGGCGATTTTCTGGAGGTCGATGCCAAGTACAAAACCGCCGGATATCTCCTTTGCAACTTGGAGCCAACCCCCGGGAGCTGCACCAAGATCGACCACTGTAGCGCCCCTATTGATTAGCTTGAACTTATCATTGATCTGCTGGAGTTTGTACGAAGCCCTGGATCGGTATCCATATCTCCTCGCTTTATGGTAAAAATGGTCTTTACAGCGCGGCATAGATTAAATTCTTAACCGACCATCGCATTCCTCATCTTGTTCGTCATGCTCCGGTCGGGATTCGAACCCGAGTCTTCGGCTCGAAAGGCCGGAATGATTGGCCGGACTACACTACCGGAGCAAATGGGCCCGATGCGATTTGAACGCATGACCACTCGGTGTCTCCCACCAACCTTCAAAAAGGTTGATCATTTTGATCAAACTTTTATGTAAAAGTTTGGTTATGAGCCGAGCGCTCTAACCAGACTAAGCTACGGGCCCGTGGAATCAAAATATATCATTCCATTACTTAAACCTATAGCCAGTTCTATGTCGACTTTTCTAAACGAGCGAATATTCGTTTTATATATCTTGCTTTGGCGCTGTTGCCTGTTTTCCTGAGCAGTTTTGAAGTAATTTTTGTTGAAACGCTCGATGTTTCCGACTACAAACTCTCGTTCTCCTGGGACAGGCAGGTCGAGGGGTTCGGTATGCTTACCGGATTGCAGAGATATTTTCACCACCACTTCGTCCTGACCTAATAGTTCTATCCTTTGTACTGCGGATGTGCCGTGTTTTGATACGACCACCTTGATCGATATAGCATGAAATCACAATACATAAGGGCAACTAAGTACAAATAAATAGCCATGATTAAAGAGGTCATTTATGCGTTGGGGCATCCGAGCATCACGGCTATACACCGAACCACGTTTGAGATAACGAAGGATGTAAATATCATAGGGCAGGGCGATTGTATCGTGGCGGTATCAGCGGACAAAGGCGCAAATGACCTTTCCATACGATTTAAACAGGCGGCAACTCAGCCAGATACTTTAATTGTATTGGACTTTTTCGCGGGCGAGTTGCACGAACGAATAATCGGGCACGGACATCCAGACCTGATGTTCGAACATCCAGAAGACCTGGTTGGGCGAGTAAGCTCGTATACGTGTCCCAGAACGCTGATGGTCAATGCTGATAAATCAGCACTTCGGCTCGACAGAAATTTTGTAAGAACGATTCAATCAAAAAATGTAGAGATAAGAATAGAACTAACCGCGATAAGACCGTGGCAACGCTGACAGCTGATTCAATATGAATTTCAGGATGATCATGCTCGCTACCATGCAGACCGAGAGTGCAGAAACCATCGTTTCCCAGCCATAGGGGAATGGGCTATCGTTGACACCATATATAGCGTACATGACGCTGCCTGCTATCGATACGATCACAAATGTCGATGAGAGTGCAATAACCCCTCCACCAATTAATGACCTGACCTGATCCGCACCCCTGCTATCGAAAAACGCGGAACCTATGATGAATGAGACCGCTCCGATCATCAGCACGAGGGCGGGATGAATTGGACTGCCATACCTGTCCATATATATGACTCCAAATGCAATTCCGAGCATTACCAGTGCCACTACGACAGAAGCCATTAACGCCTCGATAAAGTAATTGACTCGAATTGGTATACCCCCTACAAACATAATCAACTGTTATGATTTATAAGTGTCGTTGGCATGAATTAATTTATGTATGTGTTTAGTTATTTTGGTGCATTCATTAGGGCTCATAATCTGTTTCTGACTATTGAAAAACCCACATAGTTCAGATAAATAAATTACGGGCACTTTAGGGGAGTACACCTTAAGTTTAACACTTGGCTCGGCAAATACAACTATTGTGTTAACCCAAACATTGTTAAAACCGCCTTCCTTAAGATATTTACTTAATGCTACTGAGTGTCTTGTTCCTTGTTTTACAGGATTGTAAAATTGGCTCTCATAATGGTCAATGACCTGAGACCATTCTCGTTTTTCCGCATTTCCATAAATAGTACCTTGATAGTTTTTCGTCTCTATGGTGTATATACCCATAGGACAAATAACTATGTGGTCAATTTGGGAACCCCTAACCATCATGTCATTAAATACATACCAATCGTCTGGAAAGTTGGATAGTACTTCAATTACTCGGCTTTCCCCAACTGCCCCTATCCAAAATTTATGTCCATCATATATCAACGCTATCCCTAAGATAATTAAAATTGCTCCAACTATTACCACTTGTGTAAAAATTATTAGTACCACACCTGTACCAACAAACCCTAAACCAAGCCCTGCTCTTTTCTTAAAGGCAGAATCAAGACTTTCTTGTTGTTTCAACACTTTTGCCAAAATGGTGCCCCCTTTTTTATACGGACAAATCTATATCCATAAATATAATGTTAAAATATAGTTACTGTGGAGAAAGTGGAATGGTCAAGAGAAGGAAGATAAACGAGGTAACTAAGGATATAGTGGGACAAGTGATAAGGCACCGCTCTTCGGACTGTTCCTATAAAATAGTATGTGTGGCGCCAG
>JAJOKI010000056.1 GCA_021129915.1 Methanocellales archaeon
CAGAAGGCAGTTGGACTTAAGAGGCACCTCGATCAAAACTCAAAGGATTTGCACAATAAGAGGTCGCTTCAAATTACCGAATCCAAAATCAGACGACTTGTCAAGTATTACAAGAAAGAGGGTGTGCTTCCAGAAGATTGGATTTACAATCTACAAACTGCAGAGATGCTGATTTCGAGATGAGTATGATTGAAAGATTGGATGAAGTAGCGGAATCTGCAGCCCAATTGCTCATAGATTGTGACCGTGTGAGGGTTATATCACATCAAGATGCAGATGGAATAACCTCCGGAGGAATTATCTGCAGCGCATTGTATCGGTGCGGCATCCCCTTTCATGTCAGCATACTAAGTCGCCTGGATGAAAAAATTATAAAGGGTCTAAAAGGGCCCATCGTATTTTGTGATATGGGCAGCGGACAGCCCGAATTGATATCTCAAATCGATGGGAAGGTTTGCGTTATAGACCACCACAAGCCGACTGCCACCGATACCGAATATGTGCATGTAAATCCGCATCTGGTCGGCATCGATGGGGCATTTGAGATTTCAGCGTCTGGGACTGCTTACGCTGTTGCCATGCATCTTGGAAATAACGCTGATCTCGCCGGACTCGCCATTGCTGGCGCACTGGGCGATCAACAGGAGATGGTAGGTAGCAATAAGGACATTTTAGAGGAGGCGATCGAGCACGGCATCATCACCATTATCCGCGGTTTGAGGATCGGAGAGGGAGATATCTCGAAGCTGTTAGAGTGTTCCACTGATCCCTACCTGGATATTAGCGGCGAACCGGAGAAGGTCAAGATACTATTGGATCAATTGGATATTCGCGGAATGGTCGAAGACCTAAATGAGGATGAACTGCGGCGTCTATCGTCTGTATTAGTTTTGAAGGTATTGGAGCAGGGAGCGCCAACAGATGTAACCGAATCGCTAATCGGCGATCGGTATAAATTGAATTATGAGGTCGTATCGGATGCACTTCATCTAAGTAATATAGTCAACGCCGCTGGCAAGGCGGGGGAGACTGCACTGGCATTATCTTTGTGCTTAAGGGACAGAAGCGTAATCGACAAAGCAGAACAGCTATATCTAAATTATCAGAAAAAAGTCATATCAGAACTAAAACGGATCGAGCAGGAGATTAAAGATGCGGGCTACATTCGATATGCTCACTCCAGCGAGAAGGATGTCATCGGAGCACTGGGGAGCACGATCATTCGATATGTGGCACCAGATAAGCCAATACTGGTACTAATTAAAGAGGGAGAGAGGATAAAAATCTCTGCACGTGGAACAAGGGAACTTGTCGAGAGGGGGTTGAACTTGTCGGTCGCGATGCGTGAAGGAGCGGCACAGGTCGGGGGAGAGGGAGGAGGACATAGCATTGCATCTGGCGCAGCCATTCCTGCTGATGCAGAATCGAAATTTATCGAAATCGTAGACGACATCATAATGAAACAATTGCGTGGCGAAAATGAGTAAATACAGGTGTGTCGGCAAAATTATAACGATACATAAAAATCCATATGTCATCGCAGATGCCATTAAGCCAGATAACACCAGAAACATGAGCACTGTGTGTGAAAACGAGAGCATAACCACCGAGTTTAGGCTTGATGAAATCGGAACACTGATAGCGACAGTTGACGATTATCTATTAAATCTCAAGATTGCAGAGGAGATGACGGAAAAAGATGCAGAAAGAGAGTGAACTCAGTTTTCATATAATCGGACGCTTTAAATTGAGCGGCAGCATCACTGAGATGAAAGAAGAGATTGGGCTGGTGGTCAAAAAAGCAAACATGGAGCTCTTGAAGAGAGGTGCTCCGAAAGGGTGCGGTGCCGAGATCGTCAAATGGGATATCGATGATGATGTGCTGACAGTCGATATCAAATCCGATCGACATGTGAGAGCACACGATGCACTGTTGCGGCTGCGCAAGCCACTGGCAAACGCACTGGGCAAGCACCGTGTCGGAATCAGGGGCATCGAGATTGAAAAATTTACCATTCAGGTGCCAACAGAAGGGCCATTCAAGGAATTCAAGATACCATTTGTCAAGCATATGCACCATAAAGATGGAAAAATCTCATTGGCCCTCGAGGTAACGGAATCGCATATAGAAGATAAGATACCGGACCGCATTATTACGTTGATCATGGAAAAGATAGCAGCGCAACATTACGGCGGAAAGGATGAACACTGGAAATTGTTGTGGTCATCAAAGGAGAAAGCTCCAAAGTTCACCGGCGACCCGACACAGGAGCTGATAAATCGCAAATGGATACGCCACTTTGCCAGGGGCCAGTGGATTTACGGACCGCAGATCACAAAGGTCTTCCGCGCATTCGAACATATCATTGAAAGGGAAATTCTGAATCCGCTTGGATATCAAGAGATGATACTCCCCAAGGCGGTGACGTGGGATGTGTGGAAAAGATCCGGTCATGCCAAAGCCATTTATCCGGAGATGTATTACATCTGTCCGCCAAAGACGCGCGACCCGGAATACTGGGAAGAGGTCATGGATTACTATAAAATCACAAATGACATTCCACTTGATATGATACGGGAAAAAATAGGCGCACCCATAGGTGGACTGTGTTATGCGCAGTGTCCACCTGCGTGGATGTTTTTCAAGGGCGAAACCATCGCAGATGATGAGTTTCCAATACGGTTCTTTGATAGATCTGGGACATCCCATAGGTATGAAAGCGGGGGCATACACGGCATTGAGCGCTTAGACGAATTTCACAGAATTGAGGTTGTATGGATGGGTTCTCCGGAGCAGGTTATAGAGGGGGCGAATAAACTGCACGATGCATATGCACATATATTCAATGACATGCTGGACCTGCAGTGGAGGAGGGTAGAGGTCACTCCGTGGTTCATGGCGCAGGAAGGTCTGGCTGGCAAGGCTGAAAATGAAGGAGTGGGGACAACGGATTATGAAGCGTATCTGCCATATAAAAAAGGATGGCTCGAGTTCCAGAATGTCAGCATCAATGGCGACAAATATCCAAAGGGATTCAACGTGAAGTTGCAAAGCAAGGGGGAATTCTGGTCCGGGTGCTCAGGGATAGGTTTGGAAAGATGGGGGGCTGCTTTTTTCGCCCAAAAAGGGCTTGACCCTGATGATTGGCCCAATAAGTTCAGAAAGATTGTGGGCGAGCTGCCAGATGTCTTTAAGTTTCTATGAGTGGGGGGTTTTTGATAGCAAGAAAGTTTAAATAGTTTGAAAAGGTTAGGTAAATGGAATGTTAAAATCAGATCTTAATGAGTTCGAAAGGCTTGAAAATATTGAAAATGCGCTTTTAAAAAGGTCTGAAATTATAGAAAGGCTCGAAAGGGTTGAACGGCTCGAAAGGCTTGAAGCAAGGCTTTCAGAAAAAATTGAAAATTTTAACTTAGAAAGGACTGACGTAAAATCCGTTGGAAAAGATTGAAACAAACTACACGGTTAAATCCAGTACCATAACGGGTTTGGAGAGTTGAGATACACCATGGCAAAAAAATCATCAAGGAAAGACGGCTGGAAAGCGAAGAGATGGTATAACGTGCTCGCTCCAGAGATGTTCAACAGGGCAAATATTGGAAAAACACCTGCAGATGAGCCGGAAAAACTCATCGGACGGGTTATCGAGACGTCGCTGAGCGATTTGACCAATGACGGGTCCAAGCAAAACACAAAAATCATATTTAAAATAAGCGATGTTGTCGCTGGTGATGCGCACACAAAATTC
This sequence comes from Methanocellales archaeon, assembly GCA_021129915.1. Lineage (GTDB taxonomy): Archaea > Halobacteriota > UBA148 > UBA148 > JAJOKI01 > JAJOKI01. The sequence continues at coordinate 3,750 of JAJOKI010000056.1, forward strand.
ATCGGGCACGAGATGGCACAAGATTATATGCGCTCATTGATCAAGAGGGGGACGTCCAAGATTGACGCGAACGTCATTGCAACCACAAAGGATGGATACAAGTTAAAGGTCAAGCCGTCATGTTTCACGATTAAACGAGTGCGTCATCCACAAATCAGGACAATTCGGCAGAGAATGCACGACACCGTAACGTCCAGGGCAGAAAAACTTGATTTTAGTCAATTCATTCAGGAAATCGTACTCGGCAAGGTGGCATCAGATATATATAAGGGAGCAAAAGACATCTGCCCCATACGCAAGGCGGAAATCGGCAAAACTGAAATGATCTTCGGACCTGATGAAGCTGCAAAGACGATTGGTGCCCAGCCACAAGAAGAAGCTGTTGCAGTAGAATGATATTATCTTCTCGATTCT
>JAJOKI010000093.1 GCA_021129915.1 Methanocellales archaeon
AACCAATTCAAAAGCTAAAGGGGACGTTAGACTTTCGCTTCGCTCGCCCCCCCCTCATTTAACAAGGATATAAAGGTCCACTAGTTATACATTATCTCATACATGCGCCCTTGTCAGAACTCGAACATAGCTCCGCATATCTTCGGAGATAGCCCTTCACGTTTTGTTCTCTGGGTTTCCAGCGCTGCAAACGCATCTTAATTTCCGACTCATTTACGGCCAGGTCCAGTTTTCTGGCAGGAATATCAATTTCGATTATGTCCCCCTCTTCGACGACCGCAATGGGACCGCCCTCCGCAGCCTCCGGCGACACGTGCCCTATGCATGGACCTCTTGTGCCTCCAGAGAATCTGCCATCTGTGACCAATATAACTTTGAGCCCCATTCCACATATCGCGGAGGTTGGTGCCAGCATCTCGCGCATACCGGGACCGCCCCTCGGACCTTCATATCTGATGACGATTACGTCACCGTGCTTGATTTCGCCATTCAATATTGCCCCTGTTGATTCTTCTTCCGATTCAAAAACTCTGGCAGGCCCAGCATATCTTAACATTTGCTCGTCGACAGCGGTTTGTTTCACAACGGCGCCATTCGGAGCTAAAGAACCTCTCAACACGGCAATCCCTCCCTCGGAATGAATGGGATTGCTGAGGGGACGTATAACCTCGTCATCCATCACCTCGACGTCTTTTATGTTTTCCTGCACGGTTTTTCCCGTAATGGTGATGCACTCCAGATTCAGCAGTTTTTCCAGGCGTTTCATCAGTGCAGGAATACCGCCAGCCCTATCCAGGTCCAACATGGTATAGAGTCCTCCCGGACGCATATTACAGATATGTGGCGTCATCCTGCTTATCTCATCGAATGAGTCTAACGATACTTTTATGTCCGCTTCTTTGGCTATCGCGAGTATTTCCAGCACATCATTGGTGGAGCCTGCAGTCGCCATGGAAACCCTCATCCAGTTCTCAAAGGCATCATAAGACATGATGTCCCGTGCGGTCACGTCGTCTTTTACCAGCGGCATGATCCGTTTTCCACTCTCTCTGGCAATTCTCAGTTTACTATCGTCCATGGCATGTGCGGTTGCACATCCTGGCAGAGATAACCCCAGTGCCTCTACACCGCACGCCAGGGTATTGGCGCTGAACATCCCGGCACAGCTACCGGCACCTGGACATGCGCAATCTTCGAGCTTCTTCAGGTCATCCTCGCTTATTTTGCCGTCCTTGAACTCGCCTATGGCTTCGAAAACAGATATTATGTCGACGTTCTCACCTTTAAACACTCCAGAGTGCATTGGTCCCCCGGTTACAACCACTGTTGGAATATCCAGCCTGGCGGCTGCCATCAAATGCCCTGGGACGATTTCGTCACAGGAAGATATGAGCACCATTCCATCAAACGCATGCGCCCGTATCATTATTTCTATGGAGTCCGCTATGACATCTCGAGATGGCAGAGAGTATCTCATTCCATCGTGCCCCATTGCAAGTCCATCGCAGACTGCTATCGTGTTGAACTCGAAGGGGGTCCCTCCTGCACTATGTATGCCTGTTTTCACCGCCTCTGCGACCTGGCGGAGATGGATATGCCCTGGCACAATCTCGTTCCAGGAGTTGACCACTGCGATAAAGGGGCGCTCCATGCCCACATCCGTCACACCGCAAGCCTTTAACAATGCCCGATGAGGTGCCCTTTCAACACCTTTTTTCATTACATCGCTTTTCATTGACAGTTCGCTCCTGTGACCTTTTGGGGATTATTCTATCTTGCCTCAATCTCTAAAAGAGTTATGGTTTAAAATTCCTTAGGCAAAAATATAAGGGGGCAGAACATTTTCAATATGGGTGGATAATACAATAATATGATTGAAGTACTTTATTCCCTATTGCTCATACTATTCGCCATACTATTATCCTATTTTGAAAAACTCGGTCTTGAGCAGGACATATTGATCGCGACTATACGGGCATTCTTTCAACTGATGGCCATAGGGTTGGCGATTCATTTGATATTTGAAATTGATGACATGCGCATGGTCATCATAATGATCGGAGTCATGGTGGCAATAGCAGGATATACGTCTGGGAGAAGGGTGGCATATGTTCCCAATTCGATGGCATACGCGCTTCTTGCCATATTCCTTAGTACGTCCATAACTCTTGGCATCATGCTCGTATTTGAGATTATAGAGCTAAGCCCCAGATATGTCATCCCAATATCAGGAATGGTGATAGGCAATTCAATGACGGTCGCTTCTCTAAGTATGGAGTGCCTTTATAATGAAATAAAATCAAACTGGAGTGTATTGGAGGGGGCCATATCGTTGGGGGCGTCAAACAAACAAGCCTCGATGATCTATTTGAAAAATAGCATTAGAGTCGCAATGATTCCATCCATTGATACGACAAAAACCGTTGGACTCGTTTTCCTTCCGGGTGGAATGGCCGGTATGATTCTTGGCGGTGCAGCTCCGATCGATGCTGTAAAGCTTCAGATAATCATAATGTACATGCTGATAGCTGCAGCGATGATAACATCGATGGTCGCTGGCTATACCAGTTGCAGAGCGCTCCTATTATCATCACGCCAACACGATCTTTAGAGCATCGAATTTACATACCTCGGCGCACAGCCCGCATCCCTTGCATTTCTCAATATAAAAATCCACTTTTTCCGTATTTTTATTGAACCGTATGACGTTGGGATCAGGACAGGCAAGGATGCATTGTTTGCACCCGGTGCATAGATCTTCTGCTAATTTTGCTACAAAAGGCATGTAATCTCAACACCTACGAACCTTTAACCGATTCGGATGCCACTCTAATCGCTTCCATATTCTTTTCCACCAGTTCCTGTGCTTTGGCATATTTCCTTTTCAGCACATCATCCAGAGCTGCCGTCGTCGCAGAGGCGACGAACTTTTCTTTTCCAAATCTCTCCGCAATCGCTTTTTCCAAACTGTCAAATGTGACGATATCTGTTACACCGACCAATGCGCCGAGCATGGCCATGTTCGTTGCCAGCTCCGTACCCGCCACATCCAGTGCAATTTGAGATGCTGGCACATAGAAAATTTTCGCATTGCGCTCATTTAAACTTTGGGTATCTTGCTCAGACAATGGTAGCTCGTCCGAGTTGTTGATTATCAGCAGGCCATCTTGCTGCAGCCCCTCATAAAACGGCATCGTATAGCATTTTCCCTTTGTGATCACTTCTTTATGGAATACCATTATGACATTTGGATAGGTGACTTCTCCTTTCTCATAGACCTCTTCTGTGGAGATTCGAACATAGCTCTCCGTAGGAGCAAGTCTTTTCTCTGCTCCAAAGAATGGAATCACGATGCTACGCTTTCCATCTTTCACGGCGGCACTGCCCAATATATTGGCAGCGGTAACCATTCCCTGTCCGCCAAGTCCAGACATCCTTATATTGAACCTCATTCTCCCAACCGCTCTATCAGTTCTTTCGCATCCGGGCTCATGTATTCTCTTATCTGCTCAGCCTCTTTGGCCCTCTTTAACGTCTCCGATGGAGTGAACTTATAGTTGGTCGCACAGGGGCAATACACCTGAACATATGTTGGTCCTACTTCCCTTGCCACGAGTATTGCCCTCCTCACCATCTTTTCCAGGCGCCTTGGACTGGCAGGACTCACAGCAGCAACATATGTGCAGCCAGATTCCCTTGCCAGCTCGAACATTGGTGTTTTTGGGTATTTCTTCCCAAGCGGGGCCATATTCAATACAACACCCTCACGCGTCATACTACTCTCTTGCCCACCTGTGTTGGAGTAACCCTCGTTGTCCAACATTATCGTCGTGATATTCTCCCTTCTAAACCAGGAATGCATCGTCATGGCGAGCCCAATATCAGCCGTGCCACCATCTCCTGCTATTACCACCACATCTTTGTGCTTATCTGGATACCTTATCTTCAGTGCCCTCTTCAAACCAGATGCCACTGCATTCTGATTTCCAAAAAGTGAGTGTATATTATGGATGGCTAACTGCGGCATGAGTATGCTGTTGCATCCAGTGGTTCCAACTACAATGGTGTCTTCTGGACATGGAAGTGATGCAACGATCAACCTTA
>JAJOKI010000051.1 GCA_021129915.1 Methanocellales archaeon
AGATTAATGCCAAGGCGTTATGCGGTCGCAATGTAGCCGAAGATATTACAGTGGAGTAAATGAAAATACATAGTAAATTTAGAACACATTGTCCATATTGCGATAAGCATACGATACACGGTGTTGAAAAGGTCAAGAAAGGACGTGCATCTTCGTTAACCTGGATTGCGCGACAGAAGAAACGGTCAAAGGGCATAGGCAATCTTGGAAAGTTCTCAAAGGTGCCTGGTGGCGACAAGCCGACGAAAAGGGTGTTTCTGCGATACAGGTGTACAGAATGCAATAAAGCGCATCAGAGACCTTGCTTTAGAGCATCAAAATTTGAACTGGTGGAGTGATCATGGGCGGTAAATTCATCAAGGTTAAGTGTAATGATTGCGAGAACGAACAGGTGATATTTAATAAGGCCGATTCGGTTATCGGGTGTCTTATTTGTGGACGGACACTTGCCGAACCAACCGGCGGAAAGGCGAATATTAAAACACAAATTCTGGAAGTCCTTGAATAGGGCCTATCATGCATAAGAAGACAGGTGATAAAATTGGGATTGGTTTTAGAGATGGCGATTAGAAAAGGCATTATATCGCGAGAAGATATAATAAATATATACTTAAATGTGCCCAAAACACATCTTTCCGAGCCGTATGAATTACCAGGTAAAACCGCCATTATTGGAGAGATATTAGATATTAAAAGCATGAAGGCGAAACTAACGGAAGAGGAAGCTAAAATAGAAGAAGTAATCGGGAAGGAAATTAGGTTTATTTTATTCAAAAACATTCTTGGATTCTACGATACGTTATATATCTCTAAGGGTTCATGGCCCATTTTGAGAGACTACGGAATAATTCCAGATGAGTACATACTCAAAGTGAAGGTTGACGAAGAGGTGATGTCGGAGATCACAAGAAGAAGACTTGCAGACTACTACTATGACAATTTTAGGAAATATTACGAGGCCAAAAAATTTTCAAAATCATCCGAATTTCTATGGGGTGCATTAAATGCGCTTGTTTATGCAATAGGCCTGCTTTACGGCAAAAAGGTGGGCAAGCACAAAGAGGTTGTGGACTTTGTAACGGAGTTAGCGAATGCATACGAGGATAAAGAGATGGGAGAGCTCTTATCATCTGCGCAAACTCTCCATGCCAACTTCTACCACGACTTCATGGATGAACTAATGTTTGAAGATGATAGACAAAAGACGGAAAAACTCCTAGAAAAGTTGGTGAAAATCCTCGATAAGGAAATTCAGAAAAAGGGCTTGAGTTCTAAAAGTCTACCGACACCCACAAGTATATAAAATGTTGTTAAATATAACAAGTGATGTTACCATGAAGCGTAAAGAATATCCAGAGCGAGGGGACTTGGCGGTCTGCACGGTTGTAAAAGTGGCAGATTTCGGTGCATTTGTCAAACTGGATGAATATGGGGAAAAAGAGGGAATGATTCATATCTCCGAGGTCGCATCGGGATGGATTAAGTACATTCGGGATCATATCAAAGAGGGGCAGAAGATCGTATGCAAGGTACTGGAGGTCGTGCCCAACCGTGATCGCATTGACCTCTCGCTGAAAGATGTAAATGCACATCAGAGGCGGGAGAAAATTCAACAATGGAAAAACGAGCAGAAAGCAGAAAAATGGTTGGACTTTGTCGCGGAATCTACTGGGGTAAACATCGACAAGTTGTATGATGTCATCGGTGATAAATTATTGGAGGAGTTTGGAAGTCTATATGTAGCGTTCGAAGAGGCGGCAATAAAGGGACCGGATGCACTGACCGGGGCAAGTATCTCCAGGGAATATGCCGATGCCATCACAAAAGTTGCAAAAGAGAATGTAAAGATAGGTCGGGTGAATATTACCGGTTATGTCGATCTCACATGTCCGCTTCCCGACGGCATAACCGTGATCAAGAAGGCTCTGAAAGCGGCTGGCAAAATCGACATAGTTGACGTTGAACTTGATATAATTTATATGGGCGCTCCGCGTTATATGATTAATGTGACCGCTCCGGATTATAAAAAAGCGGAAAACGCACTCAGGAAAGCAGCAGAAGTCGCCGTTAAAGTGGTAGAGAGGGCAGATGGTGCTGGTAAATTTTATAGGCAGCTCAGTGAAGCGACTTAATTCGTTTCGTGGTGTTGGATATGAAATCGAAAATGCGCAAATGTGTGGATTGTGGCACTTACACCTTTAAAACTCGCTGTCCAGATTGTGGGAAAGAGGCGATTAACCCTCTGCCTCCCAAGTTTTCACCAGCTGACCCATATGGCAAATACCGAAGAATTATGAAGCAGTATCAGAAAGAGGTATCAAAATGAAGGAGACAACAGTTATCACAATCAAGGATGTTAAGTTGAAGAATCCGATTATGATCGAAGGGCTGCCAGGGGTGGGGCATGTCGGAAAATTGGTCGCAGAGCATATGGTCGAGGAGTCGGGTGCAGATAAGGTTGTTGAGATATATTCGCCACATTTCCCGCCACAGGTTTTGGTGATGGATGAGGGTACGGCGAGGTTGGTAAGGAACGAGATATATGTAGACCAGAAACACAATCTGTTGATATTGGTGGGCGATTATCAATGCGCCACCAGTGAGGGGCATTATGAGTTGGCGAGGGTATACCTCGACATCGCCAAGAAATATGGTGTGAAGCGCATATACACCCTGGGAGGATATGGAATTGGTAAGTTGATCGACAAACCACGTGTTTTAGGGGCGGTAAACAAGTTAGAACTGGTGGACGAAATGAGGAAATACGGCGTAGAATTTAAGGAGAACGAACCTGGTGGCGGAGTCGTCGGTGCCTCGGGATTGCTGTTGGGGATGGGCGCGCTTGAGAATATTGAAGCGGTCTGTCTTATGGGGGAGACCTCAGGGTACCTTGTTGACCCCAAGAGCGCCCAAGCCGTGCTTAGCGTATTATCCAAGACCCTCAACATGAGTATCGATATGAGCGCTCTTGAAGAGCGGGCGAAAGAGATGGAAAAGATCGTTGCAAAGCTTCGAGAGATGGAGAAAATACAGGCAGGACCGATCTCGGCAGATACTGATTTAAGTTATATTGGATGATTCTTCATGGAAATCAATGCCGACCTCCATATCCACTCTAAATATTCGGCGGCAACCTCCAATCGCATGGATATGCAGACGCTGGCAAAAGAAGCGGCAAAAAAAGGCATCGAGCTAGTCGGAACGGGAGATTGTCTACATCCAAAATGGCTGTCCGAGATAAAAGCACTGGAATCTGTAGACGAGGGCACATTCGTTGTGAATGGCACACATTTTGTCCTGACTGGCGAGGTGGAGGACTCGAGCCGGGTGCATCATCTTTTGATACCCCCATCGGTCTCCAAGGCTGAGGAACTACATGAGCGTCTGGCAAAACATTCTAACGACATAACATCGGAGGGACGGCCGAAGATATTTCTGAAGGGAGAAGAAATTGCGCGGCACGCCATTGAGGTTGGCGCCCTTATAGGCCCCTGTCATGCATTCACGCCGTGGACTGCAATCTATGCATATTTTGACCACATCTCTGACTGTTATGGTTCGATGACCGAGCACGTTTCTTTTGTCGAGCTCGGGTTGAGCGCGGACTCCGATTGTGCTGATAGGATAAAAGAACTGGAGAGTCTCACGTTCCTGACCAACTCGGATGCACACTCACCCTGGCCGATACGGCTCGCAAGGGAGTTTAATCGATTGAGAGTAGATGCACCAACGTTTGATGAGCTCACGCAAGCGATACTGCGCAAGAACGATCGAAAATTCGTCCTGAACGTCGGACTGCCTCCTGAAGAAGGGAAATACAATGAGAGCGCCTGCATGCGGTGCTACGAACATTATACACTTCGAGAATGCCTGATGAAAAAGTGGCGCTGTGCGTGTGGGGGCATTATTAAAAAAGGCGTGAAGGATCGGGTAAACGAGTTGGCAGACCACGAG
>JAJOKI010000083.1 GCA_021129915.1 Methanocellales archaeon
CCGGTCTCATCCCGTTCTATATAATTTTTTAGTCTTTCCTTGACCTTAACATCTGAATCAATCAGGATATACACCACCTTATATTACCCGTCGTTGACGCCTCTTTAAATCGTTCCCTGATGAAGTTTGGACTCAACGACGTCAGGAACCATCCCGCTCTCGGACCCGAGGACGTGCCAAGCAGCGCGATATAAATCGCCTCGAACACGTATTTCGGGTCCGCGCCGACCCTCTCGGCAATTCGGTATATTTCAGCATGTAGCGCATCTGCAGTCCATTCGCGCCCCATCTCATCCGCGAGGATATTCAATGCCTTCTTTTGCTGCGGAGACAATTTTTTAGCTGCGTGGGGGAGTTTTTCCCTGACCTTGAATTTCACGACAGATGGAGCGAACTTATTCAGCCAGTTCTCAGCATTTTTTGCACGCTGTTCGATCGCACCCGCATCATCGATATCATATCCACTGCGCCTAAGCGTTTCAACGACTTGGTCAAAGTTGCGAGCTATCTGCACGATCGTGACCATATGCCTAAACGGGACCTTGGTGGATACTGAGGACGGAAGATGGGACAGTTCGTACGACCGATCGGCTTCGTTTAACTTGTCATACTCATCCATCAGATTCAGGAGGGGGATACCCGGGTCAAAGTCAATGTGCTTTTCTGGTTTTGTCCGCGTGATCAGATAACGCAGTACCTCTGGCGGGACTACGTCGAGCATCTCTTGAATTGAAATGGCAACTCCTGCTGAACTTGACATCTTGCCCTGCCCCTTGAGAAAGATGTGCTCAAACGGTATTGGATATGGGGGCTCGTAGTCATATATCTCCTTTGCAATGCGCGTTCCAGTGTCATAGGAACCGCCAGCTACTGCATGGTCTTTGCCAAATGGCTCGACTGTTATATTGAGTATCTTCCACCGCGCAGGCCAGTCCACCCGCCACGTGAGTTTTCCACTCCCCTTTGATATGTCAGCAGTGCCCTGATACCCACATTGGCATTTGTAATCTACCCTCTTCCCATGATATCCTGTGACGGCGGTCATGGTGATTCTGTCACATTGCCCGCACAGGGGATTAAACGGACTCCAGTTTTGCGGCATCGTCCTTCCAGTGACTTCGGCAAGTCTCTGCGCAATTCTATCCTCATTTATCAGTGCTGTCTGGATGGCATCGGCATAATCGCCACGCTTGTACATTTGGTCTGCCCTGGTGACATCCGTCTCGATACCCAATTTTTCCATTGCGTTCAAAAAAGGTTGCAGAAAATGTTCTGCATAATTTGCACAGCATCCATCTGGATCCGGTATTTCGGATATGGGTTTACCAACGTGTGATGCATAGTCTTCTGGCAGGAAGGGATAAACCTTGCGAAGTGGGTCGTATGAATCCGCAATGTAGTGCAGGCGTACGTCTGCTCCATGGTCTTTTAGCGCCCGACGCACGGCATCTGCTGTTACCACCTCTCGCATATTTCCGATATGTATGGGTCCTGATGGGGTGACCCCCGTCGCTATCACATGTCTATTTCCGCGATTCAATACATCATTCGCAACGACATCAGCCCAGTGAACTGTATTTTCTGCCATCTACTTCATCTCGCCTTTACATCCGTGTCAATTTTCATATCCACCCACTTCAAAAACTCCTCGGAGCCGCTGTCAATTGCAAACGAAATTATGCATGGTGTCTCATAGCTATGCAGTTCTTTTACACGCTCTTCTATCTTTTTGACGTTTTCCCTCCTCGTCTTTACGATCAACGCAACTTCGTCGTCTTCCTGAACCCCGTCCCAGTGGTATATTGATGTTATCGGAAATACGTTCACACATGCTGCCAACCTCTCTTCGACTAAGGTGCGTGCAATGCGTCTGGCTTCACCCAGGTCGCTCGTAGTTATATATACTATTGAGAACAATTTAAGCCACCAAACTCACATAGTGGGGAGGTAGGTATAAATGTATATAGATTTGCCACCGTGGATTCTGATTGCGCTAATTCTTATAGGTGCATGGGTTGTATTAGCCGCTCTTGATAAAAGGGGAGTCTTATCAAAGCACAATTTAGAGGTATCTGGTCCACTGCTGCTTTGGCGCACGAACTATGGAAAGGGAACTATACGGTTCATCGCACACAGGTTCAGACCTTTTTGGAAAAAAGCAGGCATGCTATGCATTATAATCTCCACGGTGACGATGATTTTCACGGCAGTTATGTTAATTGCACAGGCGATTTTAATCATCAGAACTCCTGAAGTTATGCCCCCTGATGTCGAGATAGGGGAAATGATTCTTTTACCTGGACTTGCACTCCCCCTAACATATGGATTGGTCGCGCTCATCATCGCCATCATTGTTCATGAGTTTTCGCATGGGCTGCTGTCTGAAGCAGAGGGTATGAGTATAAAGTCGCTTGGACTGGGCGTTTTAGTGGCAATACCTCTGGCGTTTGTGGAACCCGATGAAAAGGGTATCAAGAGCGCCTCCTCAAGGTCGAAGATGAAGATGTTTGCCGCTGGTTCAACCGCAAACATCTTAGTATTCGCGATATCGTTCCTGATATTCACTCAGCTACTATTGCCAATGTTCGCGCCCAACATGGATGGGGTTGGCATATCGGAGACCATTGAAGGATTTCCTGCCGTCGATGCCGGCATGACAGGAGGCGAAATAATCACCCACGTAGGCGGGATTAGGGTGAAGAGTATAGATGATTTTCGAGGGGAAATGACGGAGCTCCGCCCAGGGGACGTCGTCGAGATTAGAACAAATAAAGACGTGTATACAATAGAGCTGGGGGCCCATCCAGACGATCCAGGCAGGGCTTTTTTGGGTCTTCACCTTTTTCCAGTGACCGAATTATATGCGGGACTGATGCACCCTGTGGGATTCGTAATGCCGTGGGTTGGAGCCATGTTGCCACTACTCTCTCCTGATTTCTTTGGTGCGGACCTGGTGCATCGTGACGTCGTTCTCACCGTCCTGCAACTCGTCTATTGGACTGGCCTTCTCAACTTCTGGTTGGGTGCGATAAATCTGTTGCCAGCGAAGCCGTTTGATGGCGGACGGTTGATGGAAGAATATGTTAAGATGTTGATATGGCGACTCGGCAATAGAGATGAAAAAGTTGCAAATAATATCTCAAACTGGGTCAGTGTGTTATTTATTCTGATATATCTGGGCCCAATCCTGCTAATCGTGATAACATGAATATGGAGCGCCTTATGTTGGACGTGATTGTTGCACTGGCAGTCCTCAGCGCATACTGGTTCACCATAGTCATACTTGATAAAAAGGGGTTACTTGAGCGATATGATATTCGCGCATATGGTCCCATATTGATGGTGGGCACGAAAAGAGGGCAGAAACTGCTGGACTTCTTAGCGCGCCCAAAACGATTCTGGAGACTCTTCGCAAGCGTAGGAGGCCCACTGATGCTGATGACGCTGGTTCTCATCTTTGCAATGCTGCTATACGCAAATTACGTGATGCTGGTCCATGTTCCATACTCATTTATCCTTCCCGAGCCAAAGGGAGTGCTTCTGCTGCCCGACATAAACGAGCTTGCTCCATTAGTTTGGGTTTTGATTGGCCTGATGCTCGCGACAATCGTTCATGAATCGGGTCATGCAATTTTGAGCAGAGTGGAGGGAATTCGGGTTAAATCGATGGGGATCGTGCTGGCATTGATTCCCATAGCGTTTTTTACAAAACTCGAGGGCGGGCGATTATCTGGTGCGGAGCGTGGTAAGCGCATTCGCATATTAACTGCGGGCGTCATGGCCAATTTTGTGGTCGCGCTGGTCTCATTTGCCCTCTTTTTTGCCGCTTTAAGTGCAATATCGCCAGTAGGCGATGTCATGATCACTGGTGTGACGAGTGAGTCGCCAGCCGACCTTGCTGGAATCGAAGAGGGGGGAATCCTGACCAGATTAAATGAACAGAATGTA
>JAJOKI010000034.1 GCA_021129915.1 Methanocellales archaeon
GTGCCAATGCTCCTACTCGCAGCCTTGATGGCTGATAGGTCGATTTCGCCATCCTGGGCAGAGGGGGTGCCCACACAGATAAAGGAGATGTCCGAATCGGCGAGGGGAGTATAATCGGTCGTAGCTCTCAACCTTTTGCCAATGTGCTTTTGAAATAGTTCTTCCAACCCCGCCTCATGGATGGGGAGAATACCGGCGTTGATCTTGTCCACCTTCTCTGCGTCAATATCTATGCAAAGCACATCATGGCCCATATCTGCGAGACATGCTGCTGTGACACTTCCGACATAACCGGTTCCGATAATGCAAATGTTCACGCTCTCACCCGATTATCGCATCTTATAAAAATCCTTTATCCTGATGGTGTCGTCCAGATGCGGCGTGGAGACCTCATGAAGTACCGTGTTCTCGAGCGCGACAATGGTGTGGGGAGTTCCTGGTTCAATTCTGATGACATCATCACGCCCAAATTGCTCCTTGCGGTCCTCAAATTCAATGTAACCGGAGCCGTCCATTATATACATGGTTTCATCCTTTTTCTCATGGTGGTGATATGATGTTTGATATCCTCCGCGAATGAATAGCTTCTTGGTCAAATATTTGTCAGTGCTGATCAGGATTTTCTCATATCCCCATGGCTTATCGGTCCTGTTCTCGTACTCTTTTTGGATGTCCTCAAGGTCCTTACTCGTATCGATTGACATCCAGAACAAACCATCTTCCCGGTAATAACCGAGACGCCCCATCTTGGCGAGCAATGGAAATACGGTATTCTCTATGGCACCAGTTTCAATATCCTCGAAAGACGACAGACATGCATTAGCAAAGCAATATATACCACCATTTATGTAATAGTCTAAAAGGGGTTTCTCCTTGAATGCCTTGATATACCTCTCGCCCAACATCACGATTCCATAGGGGCTTTTCATCTTGGTGACGAACATCAAAGCGGAATGCTTCGACTCCTTAAATTCATCCATCATCTTTTTCAGGTTCATGTCCGCGATCACGTCACCGTTCCTGACCACGACATCTTCATCATCGACCGTCTCCAAACCTCTGCGTATGGCGTTTAGAGTGCCCAACGGCTCATCCTCTACGAGATATCTGATATTCACTCCTTTGTATTTTTGGCCATAGCGCTCCTTTATTTTTTCATTCAAGTTCCCCGTTAATAAAATAACCTCATCGACTCCTGCACTCGCAAAATCAAATATCTGTTTATCGAGAATCGTGTAACCCTTCTTGATCTCGATGAGGGATTTTGGGACATCATATGTAAGTGGTCTGAGGCGCTTCCCATACCCTCCACATAGAACCATTCCGATCATTTGGCACCCTTCCCATAGGAGATTCTAACTACCCCTCTTTAACTTGTCTCTTATACAAATAAAATACAGCATCCTTATAGTTTACCAAAGATTCTACAAAATATTTGTTGATATCCGCCCTCTCAGATGCAAATGGCCTGATGATCATATCTGCACCAACTTCCCTAGCGACCGACGCGATCGCACACTGTATGTCGATCGGCGGCCTGATCGAATATATCAGACCTGCACCTTTGTATATGTGTATGTCTGGATTGAATATATCGTCTCTGATAAAGCGTATGCCATGAATACGGGGGTCCATAGCATCAGTTACGGTCACATCTAGATGGTTTTTTAACAGGAGTGCCACCTCGGGATGTCTGCCTATGCCAACTTCTACGATTTTGCCCTTGTATGACCTGAGAATATATTCCGCCAGATCCTTATGGCCAGTAATTGTCATAGACATCCCTACGCAACATCTGCATATATTTCAAACCCCTATCCAACCAACGCGACCAATCACAAACACCATGGATGGTTAGGGCTTTACCATACTAAAACTTTCGGTTGTCTAATTATTTTGGCATATATAGTATAACTTTATGTCGAAAGTGGCAAATCCACTTTCAAAGAAGATAATCCCTCAGAGATTATCTTTGCACCGAATCTTCAATTTAGCGGACAAATAAATGTGAGCTGTAGCGAACATTTTCTTGTCATTTGAGTTCCTCACTGGTAATGACCTTGAGGGATGGCGGCCTATTGGTAATATTGCCCAGTTTTACGCCCACCAAATAGTCCAACTTCTTTTCTGCAGCGATATCGATGATGCGCTGGGTGATCACGCCATCAAAGATGACACCTTTGACATCGCTGTTTACCTCTCTTAAAACGTTGGCGAGGTCTCTCACTGCAACGTCTCTGATGGCCTTTTTATCAGCATTCACCAATTTTGCGCTCAAGGTACCGCTGAGTTCTTCTGCATATGCCTTGAGTGCTTTTTCATTTGTTGCGCTCGCCGGTATCTTCTTATCCTCTTGCTTGGGCTTCCTCAAGATTTTCCTCTTTACCGCTCCCTCTTTCTTCTGCACCCGGTGACCTGTAGAGACTTCCATGGCTTGTTCTGCCGGCACCTTGTCTCGCAACGCCTTGATGACCTCTTTTTGAGTCAAATCCTCAACACTCTTGCCTTCGGGAGCGCGTGCAACATAATCGATGTCAGCAATCTGAAGAAGCTCTTTTAATAACAAATCTCCGCCCCGATCTCCATCAAGGAAAACTGTAACCGTTTTATTTTTACAGAGGTCCCCAATCGTCAGTGAGACGTTGGTCCCCTCGACCGCAATCGTGTTCTTGATGCCGTAACGCAATAGATTTAAAACGTCGGCACGACCCTCTACTATGAGTATTGCATCCGAATCGGCCACATTGGGACCTGCAGGCAGACCATCGTTGCCATATGATGTGACGCCCTCGATGCGCATAACCTGCTTCACCGATTCGGCGATCTCATGGCTCTCTGGAACACTGTCATCGAATTTGTCGGTTAGTATGTGCTTTGCCCGATCTATTATCTGTTTTCGCTTAACCGCCCTGACATCTTCTATCTTCGATACCGTGATGTTGGCGATACACGGACCGACCCGCTCTATGGTCTCCAGTGACGCCGCTAGAATCGACGTTTCGACCTTGCCAAGACTGGACGAAATCATGATTGACCCGCTTGATTTGCCGGATTTTGCATTGATATTAACTTCGATCCTGCCCACTCTTCCTGACTTCTGCAGGTCCCTAAGGTCTAAGTCATCACCGAGCAGGCCCTCTGTTTGGCCAAAAATGGCCCCAACTACATCGGGTTTTTCTACAATGCCATCAGTATTTATATTAGCATAAATAACGTATTTCGTGGTATCGGAATTTTGCATTGATATCCTCTCCTCGATATAAAAACAGCCACCAGGCATCAAGGTAAGATGGTCACACTTGACCTGTTTCAACCACACTGCGAACTCAATGAAGATAGTATTGCACTCACTACTATATTTTATGAAAGCTACGTATGACCTTTCACACCAATATTTTGATTGGGATTCATCTTTAATCTGTCCGCTATGAATTTTGAAACTACCTTTTTACCTTGGCTATTTCTTAATATTACATTATCGGTTACGCATTTGGACATAATAAACTTATGGTATGGGTTGCAAGTAGTGTTAACTTAAGGATTTCAAGACAAACGTAAAACAGGTAGATGCTATGCGTTTTTGGATTATCATTTCTGCTTAATGCACCAGATGGAACATCTGATGTTAGACGGTGCTGCAATTCCATTGCAGCTCTGCGAGAGTTGTAGTCCCTGGGGGACTTCAACAGTTAACAGCGCCCATTTTCTCAAGGGTAGTGTTTAGTTAAGCGAGATAGACAATCCCTAAACACCCACAGCCCTTAACTGAACAGCATCTTCTCAAGTATGGATAATTTATTTATACCA
>JAJOKI010000107.1 GCA_021129915.1 Methanocellales archaeon
AATCCACTCTCCTTTGCCCGTGCAATCCAGTTCTTCCAGCGCTCCTCAGTATAACTATGTTAAAACGTTTATGGTGGGGAAAGAATAAAAGCTCAGTGCGACCTGGAGTACAAATTGTAAGCTATTTATCACAATAGTCCTTATAATGTGGATGATACAAAGGTGATTTTGTGGAGATCTATGACGTAATAATCATCGGCGCAGGTCCTGCGGGTCTGACAGCAGGAATATATGCTGTGCGAAGCGGTCTAAAGACGCTGATATTGGAGGGGGGCATGCCTGGCGGGCAGGTGAACGACACGCCTCTTGTGGAAAACTACCCATGCTTCGAGAGCATAAGCGGTAAGGAGCTCGTGAATAGGATGGAGGCGCATGCATCTCGATATGCAGATATCAAGTTAGAAAGGGTTTTGAGCATGGAGTTGAAAGAAAAAGTGGTAGTTGCCGCCAAAGAAGATTATGTGTCTGATGCGGTGATACTGGCTACTGGCGCGTTCCATAAAAAACTTGGCGTGCCCGGCGAAGAGGAATTTGCGGGCAGAGGAGTGTCCCAGTGTGCCATATGCGATGGTTTTTTCTTTAAGAAAAAGCGCGTTCTCGTGGTTGGCGGCGGCAATACGGCGGTATTGAATGCGATTTATCTCAAAAACATTGGCTGTGACGTCACACTGATACATCGACGGGATCATCTCAGAGCGGACAGCCATTCGCAAGGTGAGCTATTTAAACTGGGGATTAGGGTGCTCTGGAATTCCGTGGTGAAGGAAATAAAAGGGGGCGATTTTGTCAGGAGCGTAGCAGTTCACAACATAAAAGATGATGCCCTCGATGTGCTAAACGTAGAGGGCGTATTCGTGTCCATCGGCGAGTCGCCCAACAATGAACTTGCCAAGTCAATCAGGGTAAAGTTGGATAGAGGGGGATATATCATCACCGACAAAAACCAGCGAACGAACGTTCCAAGGGTTTATGCCGCAGGCGATGTGACGGGTGGCGCAAAACAGATCGTGATGGCGTGTGCCGAGGGTGCAACTGCCGCGTTGTCCGCATATATGGATTTAAAGAGTCCGTATTGGGCGGATTAGTTGAGATGTGCGATTCGATTATCAATCGAACAAAAGGTTTAATTGGTTCAGTGGCTATATTGAGTTTAAATGAACATAGACACGATATTCTTCGATGCATATGGAACCCTTATAGATATAGGGGATTATTTCCATGGCCTCCCCGTGCAGGTGTTAAAATATATCGAATGCGACCTGGACCCGCACCAGTTCATGAAGTATTGGAATGAAGTATTCATCAATACGATGTTCGATGTAATTGAAGAAAAACGCCCGTTTCTGAACATCCGAACGATATACAGAACCAGCTTGAAAGATGCCCTTCTAAAACATTCAATCCCTGTAAGCGATGTTCGATTGGACGAACTCAATATGCTCTGCAAACAGCTTTTAGATCGGAAATGCATCATATCGCCCTCGGTCAGAAATGTGATAAAAACGTTGAAAGATGATGGCATGAAGCTGGGCATAATATCCAACGGGGACAGAGAAGAGCTTTTGCAACATCTGGGAGATGTGGCCGAACTATTCGATGACATAATCATCTCGGAAAATCTCGGGGTCTACAAGCCAGACCATCGGATATTTAAATTCGCACTGGATAGATTGAAAACAAGACCAGAAAACGCCTTATTCATAGGCGATAATATTAAAATCGATATGGCGGGGGCAAACAACGCCAACATCTATTCAGTATGGTACAACAAAAATGGAGAACCGCCAGAGGATGGAATTAAACCCCATTTTACGATAACGGGCATAAACGAAGTATTGGATATCATGAAGTTGGTGTCCCCAATGCCTCGCTGATGGCATCTATTTGAATTTGTGCCGCCTTATGGATATTTTCATTCCTGCACGGATAATATTGAATCAAGAGGCTTGCCCTGGCCGGTGCTTCACTGCTCGATACCCCAATCAATTTTTCTGCCACAAACCAACTGCCGCCACAGGGCGTTCCTGTGATTACATCTACCTTTGTGATGATGCCATCGGATGTAGTGACCTTGTATTTCGGGCGCCCAAGCTTGGATGCGAATTCGTTGATGATGTCGTTTTCACATGTTTCTAGCGTGCAGCAAATCTCATCGACTAAAATGTGAATTTTATATTTCCGGGACAGTTCGTCCAATCGCTTTTTTGTGCCAGCCCTGGCATACCCCCCAGGAACGATGACGGCGCGGGTGCCATATTTTCCAGCCAGTTTTATGACCTCCGGCGTCAAATCCGGATGAAGCGAATAGGTTATCAACATATCCACATCGAATACCGCTTCATCAATACCCTTCAGAAAGGATGCCGTGTCCTCTATAAACTCGGGCAGAGCAGATGGCAGAGCCGCCGATACCACGGACATATCGGTCCTGGACTCGATCGTCTCGACCATGTCCAATCCGCATTCTCCACGAGTGATGACTCCTATGTTCATCGTCGCACCATTGTTGAAAACAATCCCAATGTGAACCCAAATATTATATTTCATTACAACGATGATGAAAATGCTATATAAACATATTCGATATGCGACTGTTAAATTACTTTAAGCATAGATTCATATAGTAATTCATACATAATTCAGAATGGTGGTATGAATGGCGATTGTAATAAAATCAAAGGTTGGTTCGAGGGGACAGATCGTGATACCAAAGATAGCAAGGGAAAATCTCGGCATGGTCGAGGGCACAGGCATCATCATTGAGATGGTAGATGATGGGATAAAAATCAAATCGGCAAAAACAGACATATGTATGAAGAGATATTCTGAAACGGTATATCTTGATGCAAACTTCTTCATCTTCTCGCTGCTCGACAGAACGGAAGTTGGCGAAGATGCAAGAATGATATATCAAAAGATGGTCGAAGGAGAACTGAATACTGCTACATCGTCTCTGACATTTGACGAAGTGATGTGAGTGCTGATCAAAGCAAATAAGAAGCATCTAATAAAAGACGCGGTGAATGACATCTACAAAACCCGGAATTTGACAATCTCTGTCCCATTAAATGCAATTGATCTGATCTTAAAAGGTCTAAATCATAGAGACGCTTTTCATGTATGTTGCATGATGGAAAACAAGATATCAAGGATTTTCTTTTGGAGATAGAGGGTTGAATTGGAGAAGTATTTCCAATAACTGCCACGCTCGTATTATTTTTATATGTTCAAATTCTTTCAGATCACCAGAGATGATATTTAAACGATAATGTAAAAATCAATCATTCATTCTGAATGATTTTTACAAATTATATACAAAAATAAAAAGGAGAAGAAGGAACATTTTCATCCCTTCTCAATTTGTGTGTTTTACTCACTCTTCTCTTCGTCTGAGCAGATATATGCTAACCGCAAGCAGTCCGAGGAAAGCCTGGAATTGGTTGTTCAGGTTCTGGCTCAATTGGTGGCACGGTACCAGCCAACAATCTCTTTACCGTGATGCTCCGCTCCACGCTATTCCCGGCATCGTCGGTTGCATTGACTACAAACGTGTTGTACCCAATCGACAGCGACACTTCCCTACTATATGGGCCGACTGCTGTAGCTATTTCTACTCCATTGAACATAAGTGTGTTATGATTAGTTTCGGTCACGGTCCCGGATATCACCGTTGACGTCGAAAATGTGGATGTGCCTTTTGAACTTGAG
>JAJOKI010000011.1 GCA_021129915.1 Methanocellales archaeon
AATCGATCAGGAACAGAGCAAGATCGCCGAGGAAGGAGGTGATGTATTGATAGATGGGCGATTATCAGGGTGGATGGCAAAGAATGCAGACCTCAAAATATGGCTCAAAGCTCCGATAGAAGCTCGCTGCGAACGAATTGCAAAGCGTGATGGCATGTCCATCGAACAGGCATTAAGGGATGTAAAGGAGCGGGAAAGTTGCGAATCCAAACGATATATGAAATTTTATGAAATCGATATCGAGGACCTAACACCCTATCACCTCGTCATCGATTCATCGAAATGGGAAAAAGAGGAAGTTATAGATATCATATCTTCTTCGATAAGGGGGTATTTGGCAGTAAATGAATCAGTTAGGCGGTGAAAAAGGAGTACGGATGCTCATAAAGGCATCAGATACTACTGATCCCAGGTATGGATGCGATCCGGAAAAACGCAGTATCGAGGAACATATCAACAAAGGAGTAATAAACATAGACAAGCCAGCAGGCCCAACCTCGCACGAAGTGGTTGCATGGATAAAGAAAATATTGGACATCGATAAAGCGGGCCACGGCGGAACCTTGGACCCAAAAGTGACAGGGGTACTCCCTGTAATGCTTGGAGGGGCGACCAAAGCCGTTGGCGCCCTATTGACGGCAAGGAAGAGATATGTATGTGTTATGAGGCTGCACAGGACGATTCCAGAAGAGAGAATCAGAGAGGTCTGCAGGGAATTTACGGGAGACATATATCAGAGGCCCCCTCTGAAATCCGCGGTTAAGCGACAGATACGCAAACGGAAGATTTATCATTTAAAAATACAGGAAATCAAAGAGAACGAAGTACTGTTCGAAGTTGATTGTGAAGCAGGAACATATATACGTAAACTCTGCCATGATATAGGAGATGCGTTAGGAGTCGGCGCACATATGGCCGAACTGCGCAGGACTATGTCTGGCCCATTTACCGAAGACGCGCATATTGCAACATTACAAGACCTCAAAGACGCCCATGTCTGTTGGAAAGAGAATGGTTCCGAACAGTTTCTCCGAGAAATTGTCATGCCAATGGAATATGGGATGGCACATCTTTCGAAGGTAATCATAAGAGATACTGCAGTGGATGCAATCTGCCACGGTGCAGACCTGGCCGTACCTGGTGTGCTTAGCGTTCAGAGTGAAATCGAAAGGGGGAGTGCAATAGCTGTATTCACGCTAAAGGGCGAGTGTGTGTGTCTCGGCACGGCAAAAATGAACTCAACCCATATATTAGGTGCCAAAGAGGGTATTGCAGTCGACACCGATAGAGTTTTAATGGAGCCTGGCATATACCCTAGGGCGTGGCGTGCCCCCAATCAGGGGGCTCTCCCTGTCGCGGATAGAAGACCTGCGAGAACGGTGCCGAGGTAGCCAAGTCCGGTCCAAGAAAGTCTTTCGGACTTTCAGCCAAAGGCGCAAGCCTGGAATGGAGAAATCAACTTAGCAAGCTTGTGGGACGCAAGTCCCTCAAGGGTTCAAATCCCTTCCTCGGCGTCGCATTGCGAAACCTTATACGTGGAATACTAAAACAACTTCGCAAGCAAATGTAACAACCTGAAAGGTTGGAATGAATGGTCAAAGATGAAAAAATCAGGCATATAGTAAGGATTCGTGATACTGACCTGGATGGGAAAAAGAGCGTATGCTATGCACTTACCGGCATCAAGGGCATTTCTAGGAGGTCTACCGGGATAATAGCCCACAATGCGAAAATAGATCGTAAAGCCATTATGGGATATCTGTCAGATGAAGACGTCGATAGATTGAAGACGGCGGTTGATGAATTTGGAAAAAACGTCCCTGAATGGATGGTCAATCGACGGAGAGACATTCTAACCAGCAAAAATAGACATCTGATGGGTTCTGAGCTCACGATGGAGTGCAAAGAGGACATAGACCTGCTGAAGAAGATGAGGAGCTATAGAGGCATCAGACACGAAAGAGGGCATAAAGTGAGAGGGCAAAGAACAAAATCGACAGGACGAAAAGGGGCCATAGTAGGAGTTATAAGGAAGAAAGTTATCAGACGAGAAGAGAAAAAATGATGGTGATAATTGATGGGATATCCAGGAAAAAATCGTAAAACATATGAGCCTCCGAGTCATCCATGGCAAGCGACGAGAATGAGCGATGAGGTAGCCCTCGTCAAAGAATATGGGTTGAGAAACAAGCGAGAGCTCTGGAAAGTCCATAGTATCTTAAGAAGATATCGGCGGGGTGCACGAAAATTACGCGCAGAATTAACCGAGGTAGGAAAAAAGGGAGAATCTGCCAAATCCACATCAAAGAAGCTATTGGAAAAATTAAGTAAAATGAAGTTATCAAAAAAGGGCGCAGAATTGGACGAAATTCTTAGCATTAAAATCGAAGATATATTGGAACGGCGATTGCAAACGCTTGTATATCGACAGGGTCTCGCAAATTCCACAAAACACGCCAGACAACTCATCACCCATGGACATATCACGATCGCCGGGAGAAAGGTCACTATTCCCAGTTATGTAGTTCTGGATGATGAGGAATCACAAATCGGATACTATGTAGGCTCTCCAATAACGATGCAAGCGAAAGTTACTGCAGATACAGCCAATAAAAAGGAGTGAGATATTATGACGGACGAAAAATGGGGAATCGCCCATATTTATGCATCATTCAACAACACGCTAATCACCATAACCGATTTGACTGGAGCTGAAACGATTTCCAAATCATCTGGCGGGAGAGTGGTCAAAGCAGATCGAGACGAAAGTTCACCTTATGCAGCGATGCAAATGGCGATGGAGGTCGCAGAACAGGCAAAGGACAAGGGGATTGTAGGAGTTCACATATATGTCAGGGCCCCAGGAGGGAATAGACAGCGCAGCCCGGGTCCAGGTGCACAGGCTACAATACGAGCATTGGCTAGAGCTGGTTTACGAATCGGGCGAATCGAAGACGTGACTCCCATACCACATGATGGAACAAAATCAGCTGGTGGAAGGCGCGGTAGGAGGATTTGAGTAATGGATGTCGAAATTATCGAGATGTCTGACCGAAAGATAAAATTCATATTATCAGGTGTTTCACCTGCTTTCGCGAACAGTTTAAGGCGCAGCATGATCGCAGAAGTACCATCGTTAGCGATAGATGACGTCAACATATATGAGAATACATCCGTGCTGTTCGATGAAATGCTCGCTTTACGTTTGGGGCTGATACCACTAACATCAGATTTAGAGTCATATGTAAGCCCGCCCGAGTGTAGTTGTGAAGGGGGATGCCCTCGATGTCAAGTATCCATAACGCTTAGCGTTGAAGGGCCAAAAACGGTCTATTCCAATGAGCTAAAATCTGCTGACCCAAAAGTCGCTCCAGTGGATGACAATACGCCGATCATCGAGCTCAAGAAGGGGCAAAAAGTGGTGTTAGAGGCTATTGCCAGGTTGGACAGAGGTAAAACGCATGCAAAGTGGCAACCGGCAATCGCCTGTAGTTATAAGAATATGCCGACCATCACGATCTCGAAGTGCGACAAGTGCGGTGCATGCGTAGAGGTCTGCCCGAGAAATATACTCGCACTCGATAATACAGTGACGGTACAAAACAGCGCTGAATGCTCGTTGTGTCGTCTTTGTGAGGACACATGCGGACTTGGAGCGATAACCATCGGCAGCGATTCAACATCATTCATATTCA
>JAJOKI010000104.1 GCA_021129915.1 Methanocellales archaeon
GAAAATTAGAAAGCACCACCTCTTCAGCAAAAAACCAGAGAAATGTGTACACGATGACGAGGAATACAGAGAAAATTATCTAAAAAATATTCCAGAAGACGCTGCTTTACCATATCCTGTTGAGGAGTTTGGTTAATATGGGACCATCCACTCCCACTATTTGGGACATGTTTAAAGCGATATGGCGATTGAAAGTTAAAGACAGGCCTCTAATTCTTTCTCATGAAATTAATTCGAAATGCAACCTGCACTGCAAATTTTGCCCGTACTGGAAAGAAGACAGGGGAGAAATGAGCAGAGAGGAGATATTCAGTCTTCTTAAAGAGGCAAAATCTTTGGGAATAGTGCTCTACAACGCATGGACTGTAGAACCCCTCCTGCGAGAAGATCTTCCAGAGATTCTTGGGCATGCTCATCACCTTGGAATGATGACATCCCTTGTAACTAATGGAGTACTGCTGAAAAAGAGAATTGGCGAGCTCTCAGACCTTGATTACCTGTCGGTTTCTATGGATGGTATTAAGTCCTTCGAGGAACTGAGGGGATTCAAGCTGGATGGGGTGCTGGATGGGATCAAACAGGCAACGGATAGAGGGATTCCAACTGCAATAAACTGCATTATCAGCGGAAAGAATCTGGACGAGATTGAGGGGCTGATACATTTAGCCAGGGAGATGGGGGTGTGGATATCATTTGAGCCCATCTATGAATATCAGGGAATCTCTCAAGAAGTGTGGGAAGGAATAGGGATAAGAGATATGGGCAGATACAGGAAGACCGTTGACAGAATAATTGAGTTGAAAAAAGAGGGTGCTCCGATCATTAACTCTCAAACATATCTTAAAATCATAAAAAATCTAAGCCCGGATTTCAAATGTCACGCCAATAAAGTCATTCTTCATGTTTCGTCGGATGGTAAAGTAGAAAACTGCAGAGCCCGCAGAGATATCCTGGGCAAAATCGAGGACGGGCTGGATAATGTCTGGAAATCTTCAAAGGAGAGGAGGGAAAGGATATCGAAAGGATGTGAAGGATGCCTATTTTTTGGATATGTCGATTCGAGCCTGCTGTACGCTCTGAAACCCGAAGTAATGATAAACTGCGGCAGATACATCTAAAAAAGGTATTTCACGAATCGCATCAACTTTGGATTATTCCACAGAAGGAGGAATCCCATTCTTATGGAGTTCAAGATGACATTGTGTTTCGAGAGCTCCCGAGATATGTTCACCCCCTCTAAAGCCCTCATCACCTCATCAAGCTCTGCATCCGACATCTTTTCTATGGTCTTTAAGCCAAAACGTCCAGCTTTGTAATGGTTCAAAAACCTTTTCTTCCACCGTGCATCATATTTAGAGAGGAATTTTTTAGATATATCCCTCTTCAGGATTGCCTCCGCAGCAACCTCTCCGCAAAACATGCCGGCAGCCATTCCATAGGCAATGCCAGCCTGTCCAGCAGCCCCTCCTACAACCATCAGCCCATCACCTACTATCTCATTGGGCATTGTAATTATTTGGTCTGCTCCATCCGATATGCTAAGAACTTTTGCCCCGTCAAACATGTCGCGCTGCAGAAACCCATCAAAATACTTTTTTGGCGCATCTCCTCTTACAAATACTCCAACGCTTGCTTTGTCATTTCCTTTTGGAGAAATCGCGGCCTTCCAGCCAGGCGCAACTTCTTTACCCAGGAAGTAGTGGAAATAATTTTCGTCGACATCTACGCCCTCAACCTCAGCCTGGATTGCATAGGCAAGGTCTTCCGGATGCCTCATCGTCTTTAACCCTGTTTTTTTAACGATTTCGGAGTTGCCTGAAGCACATATAATAACCTCTCCATTGTATTCCTTCTTGGTCCTCCCCTCTTTCACAACCACCTCTCCATCATTGAAGGACATGACTTTGGAATCCATTTTGATTTCTGCACCTGCATCTCTTGCCATCTCAGCATAATGGGCGTCAAACTTCCCGCGGTCAATTGAGAACCCCGGAGCGTCTATTGTTATGACTGTCCCAAAGGGGGAGATTATATTCATTCCTTTGACCCGGTGGATGACGTATTCCTCTTTGGGTTCAAGTCCGATCATCTTAAAAAAATTTTCAAACGAGGTATCTGCTGGACCCTGGTCGGAGTTGAAACTTTTTCTTTCCTCCAGGAGTAGTACTTCGGCTTCGTCCCTTGCGGCTTTCGTTGCGGCCATTAGTCCAGCAGGACTTGCCCCTATCACTATTACATCGTATTTCATGGTATCCTGTATGGTAAAGTTTCTTCTTCAAGTGCAATCTCAATTTGATTTGAATAAGCCCTATATATCGGGTCTTCCCATGCGCATATTTCGGGTTTTTTGCTGAAGAGGTGGTGCTTTCTAATTTTCCCCCAAATCCTGGATAATTTTTCCTCCTTCACATTTCCAAAGGAAAGATGAACATGCATACAGGGCATAACTTCGCCAGTTGATGATACCCATACCCATCTTCTGCCTGCGAAACATCCCATGACCTTCGGGTCTCTGTATGAGAAAGAAGTAGATACTCGTGGGCCGTCTTTTCTCTTATTTGCCTCATCTCTAAATGCAACTATCTCATCATAATTCTCTTTCTTTACAATGTTGTCTTCATGGTGTTCCCACCTTCCTCCTGGGACCACGTCACTGATCAAAATCTCATGTACTCCGAGAGACTTGCAATGTCTGTATAAATCCTCTATCGTTTCAAAATCAGAGTTGTATGGGGTGGCAGTATATTCGACTATTCCTATCAACCCTTCTTTGACGCCATACTTAGTTCCTGCAGAGGCCTTTTCAAACGTCCCTTCAACGCCCCTGAACTCATCGTGCTCCTCTTGATAGGGACTATCGAGACTGACGTGAAGATATTCAAGCCCCGCCTTCTTCAGCTTCCGTACATATTCTTTGGTCAGGCGGAGGCCATTCGTTATCAGGTGGGTAGAAGCCATATTTTTATCGACATGATTAATCAAATCAAATATATCGTCCCGGAGCGTTGGCTCCCCGCCCTCAAAGCTTACGTGGTACGCCCCAAGTTCAAGGGCCTGGTCTATCACGCCGCAAAGCTCCTCGGTGAAAAGTTCGCGCCCTTTTTCGAAACCGTGAAATATACAATGCTTGCATTTGCATTGGCATCGAGCCGTGACCAGTAACATCAAACTCTCTGGCATGGATTTTCGCAAAAGGAGGCGCTTAATCTGTGCCTTCACAAGCCTTTTAAAAGGGGCGCTAGGGACGGGCGGCACTGCATAAGAGATCACGACGTCTTCTTTCCGAACAGCCGCTATCTTTTCCAGTGATGCACTCGTATTAAACCCCTTAGGGATATACCCTACTACTTTTGAGAGCGGTCCTCTCGCCATCATATGGGCGCTTCTGCCCTCCACTTCAAGTAAAATCTCAAAGCCAGGACCCTTATAAACCGATAATTCCAGTGTAACCCCCTCCTCCAGTTTCTATTAAGTTGGACGATTCAATTAGAAAAAGCTTTGGTGAT
>JAJOKI010000101.1 GCA_021129915.1 Methanocellales archaeon
CACAGCGAGGTCAAGTGGAGCGAAATAGCAAGGCGGGCGATGTGGGACTATGCGAAGAGCAAGTTGAAGAGGCACAAAGATGAGATTATCAATCGAAGTGGTCTTAGTGAAGACGAGTTTGAATAAGAACAGAGAGTCGTGGTGAGTATCAATTTGGAAGGGGTACCTTTTGATAAGTTCATTTGGTCTCGGGAGGATAAAGAAATTGTAGACGATGTGCCTGCTCTAAAGTGGGGGAATATCGTGTTTAGATATACTCCACCCATATATAATATTTCCATGATATACCTGAGAGGCTATATCAGATTCAAATGTTTGTTCGGAGTTTTTAATTTATGGATAAATGAATCAGATGATGAGAAAGATAAGGCTATAAGGAAGATTAAAGAATACTATAAGGATTTCTTCTAAGAACTCTACAAAAAGCAATTCTTCTTCTCATCGTCAACATCCACAATGAGTCTATAATCTCCGACTCTGAGCTTCCTAGCTGTAACGCCTTTTAACGGTTCAAGAAAGTGCCGAGGTTTATTTGACTTCCTTATTTTCTTTAGTTTGTTGATGATTCGCTTTTTAATCGATTTGTCTAGTTTGTTAAACTTCTTTTCAGCGAGCTTGGAGAATTCGATTATGTACATCAGGGTTCTTCTCTAGCTCTTCTAAGGAAATAGTCTCTCCTCTCTTTATTTGCTCCCTAGCTTCTATGATCTCCATTATTATCTCTTCTTTGAGATCAGGCTCTAGCATTCTCCTTATCGCATCTCTCACGAGTTCGGATTGAGACGAATACCCTTTCTCCTTGATGCACTTTTTCATCATCTTAGTCAGTTCATCCGGAACCTTGGCTGTGATCACTTTCATGCGTTAACCTCAGAAAGTAATACAGTAGTATTACAAAACTATCTTAGGTGAGTTTAATCAAAAAAGGAGGGGATGGGGCATGCATCCCACCTAGAAACGCGTAATACGCCCCTTAGGATGTTATCCTCAATATCTTCTTTAGTCTTAACACACATATATGGATTTGGCAAGAGCGGGGTGAAAGTAATACTAAAAGTCAGGCGTAGTAGAAGATGAAAAATGAAGGAGAAGTGAAACTCAATCCTGAGTGGGCGCGGTTTCACCCAATCCATCTAATGGCATCAATTTTTGCGCATCCACCAGTTCCTCGATCGTCTTTTTAATTGCCCCGGGGTCGTTTGTTTCAAGCCTGAAATATTCTGCAAAAGCACTCGTCGTCGTCAGCATCTTCGTGCGACCGTGCTTGGTTGCTTTTACCAATCCTCTTTCCACCATCTCTGCAATGTGTGAGTACGCCTTGTTGCCTCTGATTTCGATTACCGCTGCCTGCGTAATCGGCTGCCGATATGCTATCACGGAAAGCGTCCGGAGCACCGGAGCCCCAAATTCTCTCGGTGCTACGTCTCGCACCAGCTCCGCATATCTTGGTTTTACCTGCATTACATATTTTCCATCGATTTCAGTCAATTCCAGCGATGTGTCCCTTGTTTTATATTCTTCCAAGAGGGAGTCCAAAATACCTGCTACCTGCTCAACTGGTTTGCCCAATAGTTCTGCCAGTTCTTTCACGCTCAAGGGCTGGCCCGCAGCAAAAAGTGCTGCCTCTAATATTTCCTTATCGCTCATGCACTTTTGAACCTCGATTTTATGTATATGTCGCCAAACAGCTCCTTTTGCTCTAACCGTATCTTTTTTCTGATAGCTAAAAATAACAAAGGGATATATGTCTGGACGATGGAAGAGGGATTCTTTTCTTCGACCAGTTCTGAAAATGATATGCGCTTTTGTTTCTTGAACTTCTTTTTCAGCTTTTCCATCACCATTTGAATTTGATTCTCTAAGTTCTCCTGGTTTACTACCCGAAGGGCGTCCTCCGTTGTCGGTCGATTTTGCTCTCTCCTAATACCTCTTACTCTGCTTTGTTCCCTTCGGTCTATCGCATTTTTCAATTCATCTATCAATTCCAAAAGTGTCACAGGCCGTTTCGACTGTCGGCGCACATTGAGATGCAAAACAGGATACTCTTCTGCCTGAGAGTAATCGGGCTGGAAGTCAAAGAATTCCTCTTCCTCTACCTCCCCCTCTATCAGCGCCTCCGACTTCATGCGCAAGAGTATCGAGGCATACAGAAGCGTCCTTCCCGAAACCCATAGGTCAAGCTGTCCCCTATCCTCTAATTTCTTGAGGAATCTATCCGTGACATCCACTATGTCGATGTTCCATGGGTCTATCTCGCCGCTTTTAGCCAGGCCCACCAATATCTCAACAGGTTCTTCCAATTAATTCAACCTCACACCAGTTATGCTGGATATGTTATCCTCCTGCATGGTAACGCCGATGGTCCTATCTGCAGACTTCACCATCGACTCCCTCAGCGATACCACGATAAACTGTGCGTTTTTGGACGCATTCTTGATCATGCTCGCCACCCGCTCGGCATTTGCTCCATCGAGAAACATATCTATTTCATCAAATGCATAGAAAGGAGCTGGTCTGTGTTTTTGAATTGCAAATATAAAAGCAAGTGCTGTCAAGCTCTTCTCGCCTCCAGACATCGATTCCATTCGTCTAATCGTCTTACCAGCTGGTTTGGCTTTGATAGATAGCCCCCCTGCAAACGGGTCCTCCCATGTTTCAAGCACCAGTTCACCCTCTCCCCCGGAGAGCCGGGCAAATATCTCTTTGAAATGTGCATTGATGGCGAGGAAATTCTCCATAAAGGCATCTTTCTTCATCTGCTCGTAGTGCTGGATTCTATCGATAATCTCGTTGCGCTCCCTGAATAGTATATCTCTCTTGGTTTGCAGGTTATGCCCTCGCTCTTGGACCGCGTCGTATTCCTCGATCGCCCGCATATTGACGGGCTCCATCTCCTCCATCTTGGTCTTCAAAGTCATGATATTTTCCAATAACACCTCATGTGGCGGAACATCCTCCCCCTCCCCTATGTCGCATGCCTCAACTTCCCTGTTAATTTCATTGATTTGGGCTTGCAGATCATCCTTCATTGCGGAAAGGACCTCTATCCTGACCTCGACCCTCTCAAGATCGTTTTGAATATTGTTCTTCTCGACCTCTACCTTTGCCATCTCCTCGAGTAGCCCGTCCCTTACTTTGCGCATATCGACCAGTTCGACTTCCAACTCCTGGGCTCGCACCATCTTTTCTTTCAGTCCTTCCTCGAAGATGGTGATCCCCTCCTGATATTCCTTTATTTTGTCCTTTAACTGTTTTTTGCGCTCTTCTAATTCGTTTAATCTTTCCTCGATCTCGTCTCTCCTCTTGTCTGTGAAGTCCTTCTCTATGTTTATCGTATTTATTCTGGCATCGATGTCGCGCACCCTATCCTCCCATCGTCGTATCTCTGCTTTGATCCGCTCTACTTCTTCGGTCAGCGTTGGAATCTCCGACTCCCCCAGAATCTTTTCAAATTTCTCTATCTCTTTGTCAATCTCATCAATCTCGCCACTGA
>JAJOKI010000019.1 GCA_021129915.1 Methanocellales archaeon
TCACCCACAATCCGAGCATTTCCATGTGTATCTTACGCGTATTTAAAAGTGATTACGGCCATTTTTATAGCTACTGATAATAATACTCCCCTCTCGCCTTCTGTCCCCTATCCAATTTGGATTCTGGTTTGTTTACCCTCGGCCTCTTGGTATCCTCGTCGCGCCTGAAGGTGATACCCATTTTTTCAAGAAATTTATTCATGCCTTCGTGCATCTCGAACGGACCAAATGCCTCACCACACACTCCTGGCTTTCCATCAAAGACCATCAAACGCTCGCTAAGCAGGTCTATCATATAGATGTCATGGTCGACCACCATCGCGCTTGCTTTGTTGTTTTCCGCAAATCGGCGTATTGTCTTGATGGCAGATGCTCGCTGCTCGACATCTAAATGCGCAGAGGGTTCATCCAAAATATATAAATCCGCTTTCCTGCTCAAACATGCCGCGATGGCAACGCGCTGGAGTTCTCCACCGCTGAGGTCTGCAATGGTTTGGTCCAGTAGATATTCCAATTGCAACGGCTTGATGGCCTCCGTATTGTAATGGCTTGTACCGAATTGCTTCGTTATTGTTCGCAGCAAGTCCCTGACCGTTTCGTCGCATCTCGTGATATACTGCGGCTTGTAAGATATCTGCATGTCGGGACTTACCGCACCTTCATCTGGTTCGATGATGCCAGCCAATACCTTTACGAACGTGCTTTTCCCGATGCCGTTTGGCCCTACAATACCTATGACCTCGCCCCTTCGTATTTCACCACCATTTACGTTCAACGTAAATTCGGGATATTTTTTAACAAATGCATCAAATTTGGCGAGGACTGGAATGTCCTTCTGAGGTCTGGGGGCATGAACCTCGAATTCGATTGCTTCTTGGCGCATTCTGATGTTCTCCTCTGGCAAAAAGCCCCGCAAATACTGGTTAATGCCGACTCTGACGCCTTTAGGAGTGGTTATTACGCCATACCCTCCTGGAGTCCCATATACAATATGCACGGTATCTGCCAACAGGTCGAGAATGGCAAGGTCGTGCTCTACGATCATCACGGTTTTTGTCTTGGATAAGTCCTGGATGAGTTTTGCAACCTCGATGCGCTGGCAGATGTCCAGATAGGGAGTTATCTCATCGAAAAAGTAGAAATTGGCATCTTTGGCAATACATGCCGCGATGGCAACGCGCTGGAGTTCTCCACCGCTGAGGTCTTCAATATCCCTATCCAGTATATGACCGATATCAAGCTTGGATATCAAATCCTTTAATGCCCCGCGTTCATCGAGATTCTGGAGCAATTCACGAGCGCTGCCACTAATTGCCTTTGGTATCGCGTCGATGTACTGCGGCTTTTGAGCGGTTCTGATATCTTTTTGCGATATCCCTCGCATGTATCCTTGCAGTTCTGAGCCACGATAGTGCTGGATGATTTCGTCCCAAGGAGGAGCACCTTTTCCAAGATTCGGTTTGAGACTACCAGACAATATCTTTATTGCAGTGCTTTTTCCTGTACCATTTGGGCCAAGTATTCCGGTGACTTTTCCTCTTTGTGGGATGGGCAGTCCATAGAGTGCAAAGCCATTTACGCCATATCTATGCGTTTCCTGTTCGCCAAGCTCCTCTGGCAATCCGATGATTATTATCGCATCGAACGGACATTTTTTGGTGCATATGCCGCACCCGATGCACAGTTCTTCCGATATTATCGGTTTATGGTCCTCGCCAATGACGATGGTTTCGTCTCCAGTCCGCACCCTTGGGCAAAACCGATGGCATTCATAGGCACATCTCCTTGGCTGACATCGATCCCTGTTCAGAACTGAAATTCTCATATCGTTCACTTCGAGATTAGTTCAGTAAAAGAGTCCAACTCACAAACCAGAACGTCGTCGTCATAAATACGATATAAATCCAATCCTTGGTTTCAAGCTCTTCTGCATTTATGTTGACCAGCGGGAAAACATACTTTTGTAAGAGCACCATGATGGCCAATACCGTAAATCCAAATCCTGCCCTGACCTGTGTTTCACCAGCGATATGAAATGACAGAATGCCTCCGATGATGCCAAAAATCCCAGGTATGATCGTTTTTTTGATGTCATCTATATATTCTTTCTTTTTTTCCTCTTCAGTTTTTTTAGGAACTTTCACCGTTTGATTCACACTCGACCTCCATTATTCCATTCGAAGTTTTCGGCTAAAACTTATCTTATCCTTTATGCTATTAATACACGATGTACATGAAAAACCAGATGAGCAGTATTGACATATCTGCCGCTGTATCCGAACTACAGATGCTGATCGATGCGAAACTGGACAAGGTATACCAGCACACCCCAAACGAAATCAGGTTAAAACTTCAGCTTCCTGGCAGCGGACGCCAGGATCTTCTTATCGAAGCGGGCAAGAGAATACACCTTACAAAATATCCGCGCCCAAGCCCCAAAATCGCACCGAGCTTTCCGATGCTTTTGAGAAAGCACCTGATGGGGGGGAGGATTACGGCGATAAAACAATATGACTTTGACAGAATTATCGAAATACACGTCCTGCGCGGTGACACAACTGCAACACTCGTGGTAGAACTGTTCTCAAAGGGCAATGTCATACTTCTGGATGAAAATCGAAGGATCATAATGCCCCTTAAATTCATGAGTTTTAAGGATAGAAAGGTCAGGCGCGGTGAGCAATATGAATTCCCGCCGTCTCTGATAAGTCCGATGGAGGTCACGAATGCTGAGTTGTGCACGTTGTTCAATCTATCCGACAGAGATATGGTCAGAACGCTTGCCTCTAAACTAAATATGGGGGGATTGTACGCAGAGGAGATATGCATTCGAGCAGAGGTCGATAAAAATATGCTGACGAGGGATTTGACGAAGAGGCAGTCTGCATTAATCCACAGTGCGCTACACGGACTATTTGAGCCGATCATATCTGGAACATTGAAACCGCACATAGTCATGGCAGACGATATGCAAATCGGCGTGTTCCCGTTTGAACTGCGGCAATATGAAAAGCACGAAAAGAAGTACTTCGCCACGTTTAACGAAGCACTTGATGAATTCTTCAGCAAGCAGGCACTTCGAGAAGTGGAGGGAGTGGGGAGGAAAATTAAAGACGAGAAGCTGGGCGTAGTGAAGCGAGTGTTGGAGCGGCAAGAAGGTGCCATCAAGGGTTTTGAGCAGCGGGAAAAGGAATGTATCGAGAAAGCAGAGCTCATCTATGCGCAGTATCAGCATATAGATGAAGTTGTTGGTCGTGTTCGTAGTGCCAGAAAAGATGGCCTTTCTTGGAGCGAAATTAAAACCGGAACCAAGGAAATAATCGAAATCGATGAAAAGAATGGAATCATCACCATCGAACTCGATGGAATCCCTGTCGCATTGGATGTCAAGCTTACCATTCCGCAAAATGCCCAAAAGTATTATCTGCGCACCAAGGAGCTCAGGAAAAAGCGAGAAGGAGCACTAAAGGCATTAGAACGAACCAAAAAA
>JAJOKI010000106.1 GCA_021129915.1 Methanocellales archaeon
ATGGTTAGGCTAAAAGTTATTGCCAAAAACCAACTTACATCCAAACTCAATTTTATCGGTCGAGGATTGACCTATTATATTCGTCCAGCGCCCTTTTTCTGGCCAAGCGCTGTCTGAATTTGGTTCTGTAATTGTTGAAACTTTTCCTGGATTTTTTGCTCTTGCTTTTCAAGCGTTTTGAGCCTTAGCTCTAGGGCCTCCTTTTTCTCCTCCAACTCCGCTTGAGTTGCACTTTTTTCCGACTTGATGAGCAATTCACCAATGGCTTTGTATATCACCGCCTTTTTGTCCAACTTCTCCAACTCCTCTAGCGCTCGCTCCGTCTCGCGAAGCATCATCTCCACTTGGGTTCTCTGCCCAAATATGGCTTGAGCCTGTTGCTGTATTTGTTGCAACTGCGCTAATTGATGTTGAACTTGTTGTGGTAATTCATTATTCATATTTTATCACGCCGCTTTCCATTGAAAGTAATAGGACTTAAAATATGGACTTGATCGATGGGTGTCTGGGCATTTATCCCCAAATTCTAAATTATATCTCGCCATATCATATGCGATCTTAATCAACCTCAACCAGGTGTTCAGTGCGGCTCGAAATGAGACAATATCGTCTGAATTTATCTGGAGTTTGACCATGTCATTTCTCAGTTCAAGATTGACCTCTGTTCGTTGGGAGGGCGCATCTTTTAATTCTGGGAGCAGTGAACGATATACACTACTAACATGTTTGCCCAAATAGAACTCAAATTGAGAATACATCCGCCTCATTCGGCCTTTACCCTTTTTATTATAGTGCCCCTTTCCTTCAAGAGCACCTTGTATCCGCAATATGGACAACGAATTCCTCCGTGCTCATGGTCGATTTCTACTGTTCGTTTGCATTTAGCGCACTTGTATACCATTATCTATTCCTCTATTCTGGGGTGTTTGTGGGATATAGGCGCCGCCAGAAAACGTTATTTCACATTTTTTGCAACGCCAGATACCTGTGCCTACCCGTGATACGAACATGCGATCACACTGCGGACACTTGTGCGGCGCACGCATCGATTCCTCAATGTCGGCTACCATCTTCCTGATTTTTCGCCCATATCTAGGGCCAAATCGACCGGCAGATCTGGTCTTTCGCCCCTTCTTTCCCACCTTTTTTGCCATTTGATTTTACTCCAAGAATTTCTTTCGCATGTCTTTTGCCGTTTTACATGCCATCTCCACTATATGATATATTTCATCTGGCGAGAGCGTATCAGCTCCACTCTTTTGCATGCCAGCAAGACCCCCATCCTTATTAGATATCACCGTCAACTTCGTAGAGGCGGCTTGTTCTTCGTCTAAGTTTGGATCAAGTATAAATTTTTCACCTATCTTCACCGCAGTAACTGCAACGGGTAGGTCACTAACTAATACTGGAACGTCTTTGCCCAATTCATATCGCTCATTTGGCAATTTTGCGTCCAGCAATGCAGATATCGCACCTAATGAAGCGGCATCTATCAAATTGCCGTCATAATCGATAACTTGTACGTCGATAAAGACCATCCAGACTTTAACGCCCTCTTCGATGCATAGTTTTGATAGCTCTAACGCACCTGATTCACGAATGCCGCGATCTACAACTCGTGCTAATTCTATTGCGTCCTCTCGTGGAGCCCCGTCCTCGAACGTGGGCGAGGCAAGTGGCGACAGCTCTACATTCGTGATTATCACACCCTTGTCCTGCGTATCTGGAAAAGGCTCTCCTGGCTGGATTTTTATGCCGACAAGAACCTTGGTGCCTCCGATTTTGACGTATGCAGACCCTTCAGCTTTATTCACAACTCCGTTTTCAATCGATATGTCCCTGTATTGGTCAAAGGCACGTCCATCTTCGCGCTCTCCTTTTTCCACCAGGGCGCAAATGTAATCTTTTTTTATTTCTGAAATGATATCTTCACTCATCGTTTTACACCTTTTATATTACACTGTATATTTCGCGATCAACGCTTGTCGCTGCATCTCATAGATTTCTTTACAACCCTTCCTGGCCAGTTCAAGTGCTTGCTTAAATTCGTCCTGTGTTAAGCGCCCATCCATCTGTAATAATGTGACCTTATCGTTTTGAACGTCCATCGCTATTGGCACATCTGCCTCTCCGTAGTTATCTTCTTCCTTCATCAAATCGAGGACGATATGTCCTCCCACTTTCCCGGTGGCGCAAGCCGACACCAACCCCCTCATTGGGATTCCAGCATCTGCCAGTGCGACAGATGCAGCATTGATGCCAGCAGTTCTCGTTCCAGCATCTGCCTGCAATATCTCTATAAAGATATCTATCGCGGACCTTGGAAAATGTTCTTTGATGATGATTGGTTCGATTGCTTCTCTGCTTACTTTTGATATCTCGACCGATCTGCGGTCGGGACCCGGCCTTTTTCGGTCCTCTACCGAGAATGATGCCATATTGTATCTGCATCTGACAATGGCCTTTGTCGCATCCTCCATGCGGCGCGGGTGAACCTCTCGCGGCCCATATACTGCAGCCATCACTTTGTTTCCTCCCGACTCCATGTAACACGAGCCATTCGCCCTTTTCAAAACGCCTACTTCTATCTTAATAGGTCTGAGCTCGTCTAATTTTCTTCCATCGAGTCGCCGCCCTTTTTCTATAAATTCTATCGTTTTATCGCTCATTTTACTCCTCTCTTCTTTCACATTGTAGTCGGTTTTCTATCACTGATAAATTCCTTAATTCGATCTGTCAATCCAGGTGTGTGCGATTCGCGCTCAATTTTCAACAGCGCCTTAATAGTATGGTTTATATCTTCTTCTCTGCCTTTGACCCAGATTCGTCCGTTTTGACCAATGAATATATCACAATTCAGCTCGCTCTTCAGTAGACTTATCATCGACCCTTTCCGTCCGATCACTCTTGGAATCTTGGCATGTGATATTTCAATCACCCCTCCACTATCAAGTTTTTTGAACGACTCCCCACACATGGTCAACTCTACTTTCATGGTTACATCCACGTCTTTTACTCCTGCCACGACCAAATCCCCAATCCCTAAACATTGGCTCATCTGGTCGGCATCTATTCGCTCAGGGTACTCTGAAATATGTAAAAGTGCTTCATATGGTGAGCTGATATTCACCAACCAATTTGAAAAACGGACATCTACTATTTTTCCGATGACGACATCGCCACTATGTGGCATGTATTTCCCCGCGAGTGGAATTACCTGGATTCTATCCTTTTTATTCACGAAACCAAATATGGCAGCGAAGACCTGTCCGTCTTTAACATAAGTACCCTCTCCTGCCTGCTTAACGTCACTTGAGAGTAAATCTCCCGGAATCACCAAATTTTTATTCATGTAATCCACTCAAGTATGTCTATATCTATCTTAATAGTTTGGTTTCAGCCACCCCTTTTGTAAGATGGTTCACAAGGCTATAGAAATCGTCTTGCATTCCAGCCGGAATCTTGAC
>JAJOKI010000077.1 GCA_021129915.1 Methanocellales archaeon
CTTGACGACCTGGAAAAGATACTCAAGTCCATGGATGAAGTGGTCGGGGAGGTGGGAGCAGCGATAATCACTGGTGACACCAAGGTGATGGAAAGGGGGGCGTTAGATGGCATGGTAATCAACACGGCAGGTATCGGCATTGCAAATGAGTTGATATGCGACTCTGGTTTGAACGTCGGCGACAAAATCATCATCACCGGGACGATAGGAGACCACGGCACATCCCTTTTATCGTTCAGGGAAGGATTCAGTTTTGAGACCGAGCTCGAATCCGATACCGCGCCATTGTGGGATGTGATCAGGGCGGCACTGGATATGGGCGGAATTACCGCGATGAAGGACCCAACCAGGGGTGGGCTGACATCTGCGCTAAACGAAATGGCAAGAAAAAGCGGCGTTGGAATATCGATTGAAGAAGAACGGATCCCTCTGAAGAAAGCGGTCAAAGCAGCATCAGAGATGCTTGGGATCGACCCGTTGGAGGTGGCAAATGAGGGCAAGGCGATCATTTGCGTGCGGCCAGAGATTGCCGAAGCAGTCCTTGATGCCATACGTGGGGCGGCATATGGAAAGGATGCGCAGATAGTTGGAGAAGCAATCGAAGGGCACAAGGGAAAAGTCATTTTAGAAACTGCACTTGGGGGAAAGAGGTATATTGAAACGCCTCTGGGAGACCCGGTTCCGAGGGTGTGCTGAGGTGTTTTTTTTGAAAGTCGTCATTCTGTGCTGTGGAAATATCCTGGCCGCCGACGACGGTTTCGGCATCCATGTTTTGGATGAACTCAGGAAGAGGAATCTGCCGAAAAACGTGGAACTGATAGACGGCGGGACCGGGGGGCTCGACATCTTAAACTACATAGAAAATGCGGACAAGGTTATCATCGTCGATGCTGTAAGCTCCGGGGGTGAGGTCGGGACGATACATCGGTTCACCCGCGGCGACCTTCCAGAACCTGATTCGGTTTACTTCTCCCTGCACGATCTCGGCCTGATCGAAGCGATAAGGGCTGGCGAAGCGACCATGCCGGCGTCGATGCCAGACGACATCATCATAATTGGAGTAGAAGTCGAAAGAGTCGAGCAGTTTAACATCGGGCTGACACCAGAGGTGGATAAGGCGATGCCTAAGGTTGTGAAAATGGTGTTGGACGAAATAAATACTCTATCATAAACTTTCGCTCAATTCAAAACACTTATATAGGGTATGTAGTATAATGTTTGTATAGTTATAGGTTGAGTTATAGATTGAATAATAACCTAATCTGTGTGGGGGAGGCTAAGATGAAAGATTTGACCAATCCAAACATATTAAAATTAGGTAGGCGGTCGTTTCTAAAAGCGGCTGCAGCTATGGGCGCTTCCACTTTTTTTGGGAACGTATAAAGCAGATATCGTCAGAGCGCTTGAGTCAAGTGAAACAAACCTCGTTTGGCTACATCTTTCGGAGTGCACTGGATGCACCGTCTCGTTTTTGAATGCCGAGCATCCAGACATCATCCAAGCGATAACAAAATTGGACATAAGAATTCCATATTATAAGACGATAATGCCGCAACAGGGCCTTTTTGTCGACGGACGTGCGGTAGAAGATGCAGCGTTGAATGCCAACTATGCATTGGATGAATTCTTAGCGAGCGGCAAACCATTCGTCCTCGCAGTAGAGGGCGCTGTTCCAAGAGGTCCTGATGGAACTGGAAACTATGGCATAATCGCAGAAGAAACGTTCTTGGACAAGATCAAAAAGTTGGCCGATAAAGCGTTGATAACCGTGGCAGTTGGCGCGTGCGCTGCATTCGGCGGCATGCCGGCAGCAGGACCAAACCCAACTGATGTTACAGGTCTACAGTTCCTGAAAATCGCGAAGGGAGGAGTACTTGGAGCGAATTATACATCAAAGGCAGGTCTGCCGGTGATCAACATCGCCGGTTGTCCAATACATCCAGACCGGTTACTATTGACGTTGGCAGCAGCCATTCTCGACAAAATTCCAGCCGACTTTCTGGATGAATATCAGAGGCCGAAGCCATTCTTCCCGCCGACACACACCATACATGAAAACTGCCCCAGGCGCGGCTTCTATGACCTGGGCGTGTTGGATGATGTCTACGCAGGCGGAGGGTGTGTTCTGAAGCTTGGCTGTCGCGCACCGATAACAAATGCTGATTGCGCGCTCCGGCTTTGGAATGATGGAAACAGCATGTGCATACAAGCGGGCGCACCGTGTGTTGGTTGCACATACCCAACCTTCCCGGATGGACCGCTTTGGGAGGACATTCCACTGGAGGTCAGGGAGGTGGCTGGGTTTGGTGCGTTGGAGGCAGCCCTCGCAGCAGGCGGGTCATATGCAGCAGCTAAATTATTAGCCAATGGAGGAGATAAAGAATGACGAAAGTCGTTATCGACCCAGTTACGAGGATCGAAGGACACCTCAGGTTTGAGGCAGATGTTACAGACGGAATGGTAACCGATGCACGTTCTACCGGTCAACTGTTCAGGGGCTTCGAGACAATATTGCAAGGCAGACATCCCTATGATGCATATCATTTCGCGATGAGGTTCTGCGGCGTATGTCCTGTGGCACATGGGACGTCATCCATTCGCGCTCTGGACATGGCATATGGTCTCACCACTCCAGACATACCGGAGAACGCAAGACTGATACGAAATCTGATCATCGCTGCGAACACGGTGATGAGCCATGCAACACACTTCTATGCCCTCTGGGCACCAGA
Source organism: Methanocellales archaeon (assembly GCA_021129915.1). Classification (GTDB taxonomy): domain Archaea; phylum Halobacteriota; class UBA148; order UBA148; family JAJOKI01; genus JAJOKI01. The sequence continues at coordinate 2,733 of JAJOKI010000077.1, forward strand.
CCTTGTCAATCCCCTCTATAAACAAGTGTTGGAGGAGAAGGCAGGGGCCACAGGCACAGCAATATACAACGAACTGGCAGCCAGATTTACGCCGTATACGGGCACATCATGGATCAGAGCTGTCCAGACGAGAAAATTATTGCATGAGGTCATCGCCATTCTTGGCGGCAAGATGCCCCATCACATGACGTTCGTGCCGGGCGGGGTTACCGTAACGCCCACAATAGGGGATCTTGCGAGGATTTATTCGTTCTGGTGGTCCGGGAAGAACTTCATCGAGCAACAAGTGCTTGGCATATCGATCGAGGACTGGCTCAAGACCAAGACGATCGATGATGTCAAGAGCTACTTGGCCATGTTCGACGACAAGCCGCTGTCAGAAGTGCCGGATCTGTATTTGTTGATCAAGTTTGGTGCGAAGGGAATTGCAGAGGACATGTACGGTCTGCCAGTAAGCCTTGCGCTCGATACGTATGGAGGATACAGAGGCGATGAGCCGATAGGATTTTTATCCTATGATGTGTTTTACGTAGACGACGACTGGGGATGGCTCAAGTCCGGCTTCACCGACGGAGTGACACTCGCCAAGGAAGCGTTCGATCCTGCAAAGGTGACGGAGCACATCCAGTACTCCTGGTATGAAGGATATGAGGGTGGCAGGCATCCCTACGATGGAATGACCAATCCGAAGTATGCGCCAAGAGAGAAGTATTCCTGGCT
>JAJOKI010000062.1 GCA_021129915.1 Methanocellales archaeon
CTGTTTGGCATAACGTCAATTGAGTTTATAGCCTATGCAATGGCAGTAATATTCCTGGTCGCTCTTGGGATAGCGACGGCTCAGGGTTACTTCAAAATGATATTGGATATCGCATATTTTGCCTATCCAATTGCCAGGGTTAAGGCGATGGGGAATCCATATGTTCGGTTGGATAGGGTACGTGAACTTTTGGAGTCGAAAAGTGCGGCTGAAGTTATGGATAAAATTATAGAGTCAGGGCATAAAATCGACGCAAGTGGCGATGTTGATGTCGACAAAATCGAGAGAGCATTGAATGCCGCACATCTCAAGGAATGCGAGAATATTGTACATACGGTGCCAGAAGGTGTAAAACCATTTTTCAAAGCATATCTGATGCTGCTGGAAGCAGAGCAGTTGAAAATCGCCATAAGGGCCAAGAAGATGGTGTTGCCGTCAGAAGAGATTGAAAATAAACTAATTTCAACAGGCAGCATAACTTCTGCATTGATAAGGCGTATGGCAGATGCAGATGGTGTGGAAGACCTGGTCCTGATTTTACAGAACACTCCATATGGCAAGCCGCTCTCAGACGCCCTTCCCGAGTATGCCGAGACGGGGTCAGCGATGCCCCTCGAACTGGCGCTGGATAAATTCGTATTTCAACGGCTTCACAACTCAAAACAACATGTGGATGTGGGCATGGTTGAGCCGATAAACAAATTCATTGGAGTATACGCGGACGTGACCAATATAAAGATGATACTGAGGGGCAAAAAGGATGAACTTGGGGCCGAAACGATGCAGAAGTATATATTGCCAGGAGGGCGGGAACTTTCAGAAGCGAGCCTTAAGCAAATTTTTGAATATAAAAATGTGATGGAAATCATCACTCAATTTGAAGGAACCGCATATATGCCCTCATTAGAAAAAGCCATTCCGGAATATGAGGAGTCCAAGAGCGTTTATCCATTTGAGGCAGCCCTCGATAAATTCTTATTGAACTCTGCATCATTCCTCGCTACGGCATATCATCTTGGTGTTGGACCCCTCATTAAATTTGTAGTAGCCAAACAATATGAGGTTCGAAATATCAGAGCGGCGATTCGTGGCGCCCATGAGAGTGTATCGCTGGAAAAAATGAAAAAAATTGTGGTGTGTGAGGAAAGCATATGAAAGTAGCTGTGATAGGAGATATGAACATGGTGATGGGCTTTGCGTTGACAGGGGTGAAAAAGGCGAGGATTGCCGAGACTCCAGAGGAGGCAGAGGAAGCGTTGAAACAATTTATCGATGATGCAGAGGTCGGAATAATAATACTTTTAGACCTGTTAGCAGAGGAGATTCGGTCATTTGTAACTAATATTCAAGAGAGAAAGACTGTTTACCCAATAATAATCGAAATGCCCGGGAAAGATGGCCCAATTAGAAGAGAAGACCCCATGGATAAATTGATTCGAAAGGCAGTAGGTATAGACATAAAAAGTGGAGGCATATAACCATTATGATGAAAGAAGGCGTTATCATCAAAATCACTGGACCTGTCGTTTCGGCCGAGAAGATGAAGGGTTCAAAGATGTATGAACTGGTCAGAGTCGGAAATGAGCAGTTAGTCGGAGAAATAATCAGGTTGGAAGGGGATGTAGCGACGATACAGGTATACGAAGAAACGGGAGGCGTTGTACCTGGCGAACCTGTCCTACGGACTGGTATGCCATTATCAATCGAATTGGGTCCGGGACTTCTCGGAAAGATATATGACGGCATTCAGCGCCCGCTCGAGTTAATCAAAATACAGACAGGAGATTATATAGAACGGGGCGGTGATGTACCAGCAATCGAGCGAGATGTCAAGTGGGAATTTGTGCCGACCGTCAAAAAAGGAGAGAGGGTAAACCCCGGAGACGTTGTCGGAACAGTTCCGGAAACGAAAACAATCACCCACCGAGTGCTTGTTCCGCCAGGAACCGCGGGAAAACTCATCGAGATAGTCCCAAAGGGCAAATATACTATCGTTGATACGATAGCGAAGATAGAAACCGATGGGGGCATAAAGGATGTCCAGATGTTGCAGAAATGGCCAGTTAGAATTGCGCGACCCTATGTTAAAAAGCTTGACCCCGTGCTTCCATTGACCACCGGCCAGAGGATCATCGATACACTTTTCCCTATTGCAAAAGGCGGGACTGCTGCAATCCCAGGCCCATTCGGCTCTGGTAAAACTGTAATGCAGCAATCGCTTGCAAAATGGGCAGATGCAGATATAATCGTCTACATCGGGTGTGGTGAACGTGGAAATGAAATGACAGATGTTTTGAGAGAGTTTCCAGAACTCGAAGACCCAACAACTGGTGAGCCTTTGATGAAGAGGACCATACTCATCGCAAACACCAGTAATATGCCCGTAGCCGCGCGAGATGCGAGCGTATACACTGGAATGACGATAGCAGAATATTACAGAGATATGGGATATGATGTCGCATTGATGGCAGATTCGACGTCCAGATGGGCAGAGGCAATGCGAGAGATATCCGGTAGGCTCGAAGAAATGCCCGGAGAGGAGGGATACCCCGCATATCTGGCTTCACGACTGGCGGATTTCTATGAACGATCTGGGCGCGTCATAGTGAATGGCAAAGAGAAGGCGATAGGATCCATTTCAGTAATCGGGGCAGTAAGCCCGCCTGGTGGAGATTTTTCAGAGCCGGTTACCCAGAACACCCTTCGAATCGTGAAGGTATTCTGGGCATTGGACGCAGATCTGGCAAACAAACGTCACTTCCCTGCAATCAACTGGCTTCAGTCGTACTCGCTCTACTCTGACCAGGTAAAGGACTGGTGGCACGAAGAGGTAGGGACAGAATGGGAAAAGATGAGGAATGAGGCGATGAATCTGCTCCAGAAAGAAAGTGAACTGGAGGAAATTGTACAATTGGTGGGACCTGATGCTCTACCCGAAAGTGATCAAATTATTCTTGAGGGAGCGAAAATCATCAGAGAGGACTTCCTCATGCAAAACGCATTCCATAAAGTGGACGCTTATTGCCCCAGTAAAAAACAATATGAGATGATGAGAATTATGTTAAAATTCAATGAGCTTTCATTGAAGAAAGTCAAAGAGGGCATCCCAGCCGAGATGATCAAGGCGATGCCCATAAGGGACCGGCTGGCCAGAATGAGCACAATCCCAGATGCAGAATATCAAAAGCATTTTGAGGAGATTGAAAAGGATATGGAATCCCAGTTTAAAAGAATAGGAGAGTAGACGATAATTATGGAGAAACCCAAAGATTCGCGAACTGTCACCAGGTCTTCAATCCGCAACAGCAGAGAATACACGACCGTAACAGAAGTAAGTGGACCGTTAATGATCGTAGAGGACGTATCCGGCGTAGCATATGGTGAGGTCGTTGAAATCAAGACTCCGTCCGGAGA
>JAJOKI010000027.1 GCA_021129915.1 Methanocellales archaeon
CCAACTCCATTATCATGTTATGTCAATGTCGCCTAACTACTATCTACCGAACTTTTTATAAGCTAACTGTGTTCTAAGTCCCATGTTTCCATCCCGACATATACTCCCTTTGCTCAGCGCTCATTTGGTCAATCTGAATCTCCATCGACTCCAGTTTCAGGAGCGCCACCAGCTCATCGATTTCTTTAGGGACGCCATAGACCTTGTTTTGGAGCCCTCTCCCATGCTCCACGATATATCTGACGCATAGGGCTTGATTTGCGAAGCTCATGTCCATAACCTCGGCAGGATGTCCATCACCTGCTGCCAGATTAACCAGCCGCCCCCCTCCCAGGACGTAAAGTCTTTTCCCATCAAGGTCATACTCTTCAATATTGGCTCTAACTCTTCTAACGCTCTTTGCCATCTTACTGAGTTGGGATATATCAATCTCCACGTTAAAATGGCCGGCGTTTGCCAGTATTGCGCCATCCTTCATGAGCTCAAAATGCTCCTTTATGATGGCGTCTCTGTTGCCCGTGGTAGTGATGAAAAAGTCACCGATCTTCGCGGCTTGAATCATTGGCATTACCCGATAACCATCCATTTTTGCCTCCAGGGCTCGAATCGGATCGACCTCGGTTATTATCACGTTTGCGCCATGACCGTCTGCCCTCATCGCAACACCCTTGCCGCACCAACCATATCCTGCAACCACGACGTTCTTTCCAGCTACCAGCAGGTTCGTCGTCCTGATTATCCCATCCCAGGTTGACTGACCGGTGCCATATCGATTATCGAAGAGGAACTTGGTTTTGGCATCGTTGACCGCTATCACTGGAAATTTAAGCGCACCGTCAGCCTGCATCGCCTTTAAGCGATGTACGCCCGTGGTGGTTTCTTCACATGCTCCGATGATGTCTGGAAGCAGTTCCTTGCGATCAGCATGGAGCCTGAAGATAAGGTCAGCGCCATCATCTATCGTAATATCTGGTTTATTGTCCAGAACAGCGTCGATTGCCCGATAGTATTCTCCGGTGTTACAGCCGTGTTTCGCATAACATGGTATATCCTTCTGACGCAATGCAAGTGCCACATCATCCTGCGTGCTTAATGGATTGCAGCCTGTGATTGCGACCTCTGCGCCACCTGCTGCCAGTGTCTCTACTAACACGGCGGTTTTGGCTTCGACATGAAGCGCCATTCCAATCGTATGCCCCTTAAGCGGGAGCTCTGCTTCAAACTGTTTTCGTATGCGCCCTAGGACGGGCATATGTTTTTTTGCCCATTCGATTTTGAGGCGACCCTCTTCTGCTGATGGCGATTTACTTTTCATATTTCTTGAGAATGTTCTTTAAAGATTTGAGGTATATGTGAAACATCTCCAGCGGGTTTAATCTGAAGTCCAATATACTTGTCCCCTAAAATCTACATCATCAGGGGCAGGCTGAATCTTCACATTCAACTTCGGCGGAAACCACTTCAGTAATTTTAATGTATAACTTTCGCCCTAATCCTCTTATATGTTCTTTGGTTCTGACATTTCGAAAATAATATTCCTCCCACTCCTTGATAGTCTTTGGAGAACATTTTCTGATCTCCTCGGAAACCGCTCCAACGTTGCGTTTGAAATTCAACTGAAAACGATTCATCGTACTATTTAAAATCCATTTTTTTAATAAGGTGTGCATTGATAAATGTCTTGTTTCTTAGATATAAATAGCATAACAGATGGTCTTTCTCATCGTATTTGGTGGCATCAAATTTCAAGAATACTTTCTGCCCCTTCGTTTTTTGTTGTAAGAACTGTATTGCATCTCTATTTTTTTGGTATATCTTTCACGGAATAATAATCACCTCTTTCATGACGAGAATTGTCCACCCTAGAGCCAAATCTAGAATTTCTGTTCAGATTTTTAGCGGCCAAAGAGGTCGTACCACTTCCAAGAAACGGATCAAGGACCGTATCACCAACAAAACTAAACATTTTAATAAGTCGTTTTGGCAGTTCCTCAGGAAATTCACCAGGGAAATTCCAATGTCCAGTGTGCTAACCTTAGGGGGGCTTCCATGTTTTTTGAAAATTAAAATAAATTCGTAATCCAGTAGCCCCCCTGTGGTGTGGCAAGTAGTAACCTTTTGCCAGATAATGGCCCCCATATAATCAAAGCCAGCACTTTCGCAGAACTTGGTGATTTCAGTCCTTACCTTCCATAATAGACAGAACGAGCAAATTGATCGCCTATATTAACACACAATCGACAGCCTTTATGCAAAACCCTATGGCATTCACTCCAGACCAGATTGAGATTATTGATATACTCTTCATAACTGTCATTGAAACCTATCTGGTTTCCATTTCCATAATCCTTCAGTTGCCAATACGGTGGAGAGGTAATAATAAATTACTAAACTACACTCAACTTGAGATTAAATTCTCTGCAGCCTTTTCAGCCTTCTCCATGACATCCTCCTCATCCAATACCCTGACCACGTAGTCTTCCATCAAGACCTTTCCATCAACTATGGTCGTGCTGACATCGCTGCCCCTTGCACAGTAAACCAGATGTGATGTGAGATTATGTTTGGGCGTCAGGTGTGGCTTATGAATGTCGACGATGATGATATCCGCCTTCTTGCCCCTGGCAATGGTTCCGCCATCAATATCAAGTGCATGTGCGCTGTTGATGGTAGCCATTTTCAACGCCTCCTGTGCGGGAATCACGGTTGGATCGAGTTTGTGCACCTTGTGGAGCAGTGCAGCCATTTTCATCTCGTGGAACATATCAAGGGCATTGTTAGAGGCGCACCCATCTGTCCCTATTCCCACTACGATTCCATTGTTGATGCACTCTGGAACCGGGGCGACTCCCGATGCGAGTTTCATGTTGCTGGAGGGGTTATGCGCTATTTTAACATCGCTCTTCTTCAAGATTTTGATATCATCATCTGAAAGCCAGACGCAGTGCGCAGCCAGTACATCTGGACCGAGAAAGCCAATCTCATCCAGCAGTCGTACGGGACGCATGCCATGCCGAGCTTCCATTTCATCCGTCTCCATCTCCGTCTCTGCAAGATGTATGTGAATGCCAACGCCATCTTTATATGCCCGCTCCCTTATGCGTGTCAAGAAATCTGGCGAGCAGGTATTCGGCGCATGAGGACCATATCTGGCCATAATCCGGCCATCTGCCGCACCATTCCACTTTTTGATAAATTTTATGCCGATTTCCAACTCTTCTTTCCCCTTCTCCTCATCGCCGAGTTCGATCATGCCGTATGACAGTGCACCTCTAAGTCCGGACTCTTTCACTGCCCGGGCAGCTCCATCCATCTTGATATACATATCTGCGAACGCGGTCGTGCCGGACCTGATCATCTCCAGGCAGCCGAGCAGGGTACCAATATACACATCATCAT
>JAJOKI010000012.1 GCA_021129915.1 Methanocellales archaeon
AAACCGACCATCCCCGCTTTCGCCGAAGAGTAGGGGGCCTGTCCGGGTCCACCCAGCCATGCCCGGGAGGCGATGTTGATAATTCGGCCGTGGTTTTTTTCACTCATGTGATTGTGGGCTGCTTGACTGCATAAAAACGCCCCTTTCAGATTGACATTGATGGTAATATCCCAGTCTTCCTCAGTGAGCTTCCTCAGGGCTCCGCCCCTTTCCATTCCGGCATTGTTGACCAGGATGTCGAGGCTGCCGAAAGTATCCACCGTTTCCCTGATCATGTTTTCAACGGCCGCCTTGTCGCTAATATCTGCAATCTCTCCGATTACATCAAAGCCGGCATCTTTGAATTCTGCTACCGTTTCACCAACCTTATCAGCTACAATATCATTGATGACGATTTTGGCGCCGTTTTCCGCCATTCTCCTGGCAGTTTGCTTTCCCATTCCGCTTGCCGATCCCGTTATCAGTACGACTCTGTTTTCAATTCCCATTTTATCCCTCCAAACATAATTGCTTTTTTAATTACACGATGGCCCAGATGCTATACCGACATGGAAAAATGGAGACTTTTTCCACCGCAAACAAAAAGCGTTTGTCCCGTTACATAACTAGACGTATCCGAAGCTAAAAATCCCACTGCCCGAGCAACGTCCTTCGGATTGCCGATCTTTTGCACCGGCAGACCCGAAGCCACCTTCGCAACTTCCTCTTCCGTCAAGCCAGACTCTGAAACATCACCTTTTACAACCTGGTTTACGGTTATACCATCCTTTGCCAATTCAAGGGCCAGGGAACGGGTAAAGCCGAACAGAGCCGATTTGGCGGCACAGTAATTCGACCTTCCCGGCCATCCGAGATAGGTGAGATCTCCCATATTGATTATTCGCCCGTATTTCTTTTCCCTCATACCCGGGACGACGCTACGACAGAAAAAGAATACAGCATCCAGGTTCGCTCTAAGGGAGTTATGCCATTCTTCATCCGAAAGCATTGAGATTTCAGCCCATTCTTGATCACTAACATTGTTCAGAAGAATATCGATCTTACCGAATTTTTTCAAAACTTCGCCGACCGCTTTTTCGGCTTCTTCCGGCTTTGAAGGATCTGCCACCAAACCTATAGCCTCCGCTCCGGCCTCTTTGATTCTCGACACGACGCCGTCTACTTTGCTCTTGTCGATATCTATGCTCACTATTTTGGCACCAAGTTTTCCAAGCCGTAATCCTATGGCTTCCCCTACCTCATCCATACCGCCAGTTACCAACGCCACCCTGTTCGATAGTATCTCCATAACGGCCCTCCTCATTTATATATGGTTTCTGATTTCCCTCTGAGCTCCAGCTTGTTTTCATGGTATCATGAACTTATGGAGATGTCAAGGCTTTCTGAGTAACAGTTTAGTTTTTCCAAAAAGTCTTAGCCGCTCCGATCCCCGCCTTCGCGAGGACAAGTCTATCGTGACTCCCCGGCGCGGCGTGTTATTTAGTCGTCATTCACTTAGCGATCAATACGTTCAAGCAGCCTGACTGCTTCGGAAATGGGCACGGCAGCAGCCATATCCAGGCTTTCGTTTTTCAAAACAATGGCGAAAGTTCCAATAACACATCCTTTGGCATCAACAACCGGTGAGCCGCTAAGTCCTTTGGCTAAATCGATATCCAGATTCTCAACCTTCATGATGATGTATTTGTCATAAAATAGGCGCTTCTTTTCGAGAGGAGCAATGAATGTGTTTCCAACGCGTGGAAGTTGCGCAATTTCCTCGAGAAAGGGATCAATTCCCATTCTAGCAAGGCTGTCATGAACCGCTATGATATTGCCTCGAACATGGGCAAGGCAGATTTCTTTATCGATATTCAGATTATAATATGACCTTAGAATGCCTTTCTCTTCGGTGCCCTCCATCACCGTATAACCTGCTATGATGATTTCATCCCCCTCTTTGGGTTCTTCTATCTTGGTTAGTGTATCAGGCAGGTCTTCTTCCCGAAAATTGTCCAGGGCTAAGAGGGCAAGGTCATTACGCCAGTCCAGCAAATCTTGATGAAAACAGGCCCTATAGTGCCTTTTCCCTATGAAGACGCGGCAGTTGTCACCGCTCCTTACGCCATGAGCAACCGCGGAAATTATACCTTTTCCTCTGTCCAACAAGAATCCATTTCCCTGACCTTTCGGCAATCCCTCAGAATCCTCATTAATGATTATCGCTTGATAATCAAGTTCCATGTCTTGCTTCTCAGTTGAATCTCAAATGGGCTAAAATGTTATCCCATTTTCGACAATCACCTTAACGACGTGATTCAGCGCTCCTTTATCTTTGAACTGATCGCACAACTGATCGTACAGATCGCCGGAAGTTGCTATTTCAACGGCTTTTCCCCATATCCGCCATCCCTTCCGCGAGGTCGGATCGAGCCCGATCATCGAAAGATACGGGTTCTCCCTTAAATTCTTAATCGTATTGGGGGATCTTATATCGGCGAACAATAGATGCCGGTCGTCCAGAAGACGCACCGAACCTTTAGGAGAAACATTCGGTTGGCCGCCTTTATTAGCAGTTGCCACCATCGCCGGCCTGATGCGGGATATAGCTTCCTTTAATTCATCGTCAATCTTGAACATGCTACCCCCTCTAAGCTAATTCCTTTCCCGGCTCTAGAGGAGACTGTGAACTAACTTCCTCAACCTTTATTGTTCCTACCGCTCGAATATCCAATCCAACGGCGTCTTTCACTGCTTTAGCATACTGATCGAACAACGATCCTGAAGTCTCAAATCCCTGGAATGTCCCCTTTAGCTGGTAAGCAGTCCAGGGAGGAGCTAGTGTGATGGGTGGTTTAATGCCGAATATAGCCACCTTCTTGGTCTCTTCCAGGTTCTTCATTGTCCTGGTAACGCCACCAAACAAATCGGCAAAAGCCACTGTCTCATCATCTATAGCCATTACTGTCGCTATATTGGAAACATTCAGCTTGCCCTCCTTGTCAACTGTCGCCATAGCTTTGAACGCGGTAAGGTCAGCAAAGACTTCCTGTACTTCTTTTGGCATCTTAGCCATGTCACCCTCCTTTAATTTTGTTTATAGGCATTTATTGAGTAGCTCATAAGCACACGCTTCGGCGTGATCCAGATCAGGGTAGCCCCCTTTTTGTATGAGCCGTTTTAGCGCATTAATGGATATGTTTTCTCCCTTTTCCCAAGCGTCTTTTACTTGTGAGTAGTAAAGTTCAATCGTTTTGTCACTGTAGGTTTCCAACTCGCCTTTCAGATATATGGCAAAACTGCTTCCATCTCGAACAGGGTTTGTTCCCCGACAGTAAAGGGTGTACATCGACGGGTATTTCTCTTTGAGTTC
>JAJOKI010000103.1 GCA_021129915.1 Methanocellales archaeon
ATGTATTTTCATTTACTCCACTGTAATATCTTCGGCTACATTGCGACCGCATAAAGCCTTGGCATTAATCTTCGGCAAAGCCGCCACATCTTGCTCAGACAATTTATAACTATGACCGTCAGCACCCATAAATACGGGAATATCCTTCAATATCCGAACTATTGTAAAGTCTTTTCCTATATTTTTTCGCTTTTCGGTGGCATTATTCTTTCCCGGACCTTTCCTGGGTTTTGCCTGCGCACCTTTGCGGAATATAGCTGAGTCCATTCTGGACTTGTCCTTCCTGATCAGGTCCACCAATTGCTCGAATAGCTCCAGTTCCACGGAAGTCGCACCTTCCGGGTGTATGTCCAGTCCGAATGCCTTTGTCGTCGCCATTTTTATGACCTTGCCTATGCGCCGTTTGAATATATCATCGACGACGCTCTTGGCATTTCGCAATTCGTTATCGGCCATCATCACGCTGGAATCGCTAGTACCATGTCTTTTGTCTTCCAGCGCGCTAATATACGCTCCAATTTTTTCATAGAAGCTTCGCTCAAGCATCTGAAGTCCTTTAGAGCGACGCTCATTGGCTTGAATTAGACGCAGATCCTCAAGGTCCATATTCGGCTACACCTCTGCACATCAAAAACACCGCAAGATGTTCGGGAAGTTTCTGTATTCCCTTTACTACGTTATATCGTTTATCCTTTATCTTGACGTCACTCGCCTTAGTCACGTTTACCGCGGTGAGCTCATCTCCAAAAACGACTGCATCGCTCAGTGGGTTGAAGCCGCCGAGTTCATTTAGCGTCAAAGGCACGACCTGAAAGCTAGAGCCTCCGTGAAGGGATGTTGGCAATCTTATCAGGCGCTTCGTATCTGCTGTCACGGGTTCATCAGGATGTCCCCCAAGTTCGATTTTCTGCATATCCACAAGCATCTTCCAAAAAGCAGTTGGAAAATTCGCGATCTGGTCAAGATTTCCTTTTCTAATTATCTCCACCGCCTGTTCGCTCTTTGTGATTTGTGCCAGTTTCTTTGCCCTTACTTTTCCTATCTCTGCTACTCTTCTTATTTCTTCTATCGCCTGGTCTTCTTCCATATAGGATATCTCATTCAAAAACCCAATTAGCCCGGTATGGAGTCGTCGCCCCCACCCACTTTTGAAATATTTGAATCTTAATGATTTTGCTGTCTTTATATACTCCCTAAAACCAGAGGCTCTCACCATTGGGTCATAACTCAATAAATTTTCAACTTCAAGACCCGTTGCCGTAATATAATCCACAATCTCCCTGCGCTCGGGACTCTCAAGCCCCATCACATTGGGATTTCGCACATGAATATGATACCCCCTTCCCCCTGAAAAAACGACCTGGATGTCCTTATCCTCAAATCCAAAATCATCCGTCAGAAAACCAATGAGTTTAATCGTTTCCTCCTTTACCTTTTGCAGCATGTCGCCATAGGTTGTCCATTTTATCTTAAGATGGTCTGCATCCAGGTCGAATATCAGGTCGGCACCCTGCCATCCTTTTTCCTTCATGGTTGGAGCGGCGGGATTGGAGTAATATGCAGAGGAGTGGAACACGTGTGCAGGCGCCATGCTCCTGATGTAGTCAAATACCTCGCCTTCGCTCATAAACGATTTATGTCTGCGCATCACGATGTCTGGAAACGCATCGTCGAAGAAAATAAAGCCCCACTCCCTTTTTTCAAACTGAGGGGGCAATTGGATAGAGAATTCAGAAGGAATACTCGATGTGGCACCTTGATAATATTCCTCGAATTTAGTCCTAATAAAATCCTTTGTTCGCTCGTTCATTGGCCCACTATAATATGATCATTCTCGAATCTTTTTAACCGCCTCCTCCACCGTCTTTGGCACAGGGTTCGCAACCTCGCCCTGCTCGTCGAGTTCGATGAAAACCTGTGAGGCGATTGGAAGATCTAAACCAGCCGACTCGACGATGGCCTTTTCTGCCCATTTTGCAACGAGATCGATATTATGAGTTGCGATTAAGTATGTTCATGATCTTCCGTTGTCCAGAGGGGTCCAGATTTGCAGTCGGCTCATCGAGCACGAGAATCTCTGGGTCCATTGCCAATACGCCGGCAATCGCAACCCGTTTCTTCTGCCCCAACCATCTCCACGGATTCCAGCGCATGAGCTCCATCTGGATACCTGAATTCAAGATTCCTAACCTCGATCGCATAACTCATATAAATCCCATATATCTCAATTTTCGATTACTCGCTCACCCCGTTCATATGACCGAATGAATAGAATGCCGATGGTCGAGGCAAGGGCTTTCAGTCTCCATGTATCTAAGCATCAATGAGAATATAATCACAAGTTCTTTTGGCATATACAGTCTCTTAGCTCCATTCATCAAATCCGGCGTCGTGGTAGTCGAGGATAGAATAATGATAGAGAGAACGGACACCATGACTTTAGCTATGAGCAACGCTCCAAAATATATTCCCTCATATGTGATGGGGTGCCCTAATAAAGAGGCTACCGCATATCCCTCGCGCAGAAATGGTTGAAGCACTGCGATGGGTCCTGCAAATGGCATGACAATTGATACCCTTTTTAAAATATATTTCAGCGGCAGTTTAGCAGTGAAAGACACCACCAGTAACAAAGTACCGACCATGAGTGGAATCGACAGCGTGTTCGAGGCGACGGTCGTGATGATCAGGATTAACGCTGCTATGAGTTTTACGCTGGGGTCCACTCTGTGTATCATCGAGTTCATACCTGCGTACTTCTCAAGAAGATTACTTTCTCTTTCCATAATATACTCCCCCTCCAAGCCCACATATGGCCCCTATGAGAAGTCCTATTGCCAGCGGGACCGTAAAGCCCATAGGCTCATCTACGTGTGCATGCCCAACGTTCGCCAGCAGCAGGGTCATGCCATTTTTTATCTATTGCTATCATGAGTGCTGATACCTCAAGAGCTCTGGTTTAACTCTCGACATGAATGATACCACTGAAACCGTTGCAAATCCCTCGATTAATCCAATTGAAACGTAGAAAGATAAGAGTATAGGTAAGAGAACTTCAAGTGATGCGATGCCAGCGAAAAACAACATGAATACATGGATCATACAGGCTACTGTGTCCAGAAAAAAAAACACCCGCCCTCATTC
>JAJOKI010000053.1 GCA_021129915.1 Methanocellales archaeon
GATCTTTCGAAAATGTCTGAGAGCCCTATCTTAAACGAGATAAAAAACCATCCCCTTCCAAGACATTGAGACACTCCACCACAGAATATGATGCCCTGGTGATGCCCATGCTTTTTTTGGATGTATCGGTCCCGACCAGATAGAGTCCACGAATGGGAGTTCTGTGCGACGGAATAATTTGATTGATATTGTTTACTGATTTCTCTGGAATCATGACCTGGTAGTGAATCATCTCTATATCCCTTTCGATGGATGGGTAGTGCCTGCAGATGAACTTCATTGTACGTTTTTTAGCTGATTCAATATCTTTATCGTCAATCTTAAACAAGAATCCAATAAGTTGCCTTTCTGGCGGAGCAAGATTTTTGTCATAATTGGTTACCGGAACTGCCCAAGCGCCTGTACAGCTTGAATTGCCTACTAAAATTTCGGACCCGGCATTTTTAAGATATTTTTTCTTTAGCCCAAGCCAGATCGTTAGAGACAGGACATTTGTAATACTGTTGAGTTTATCTGTGTATTCAGTTGCTATCGCGCCGTCATCAAGTATCTTTGGGAGTTCAGACACGAAGCCAGAGTAAACCACCAGGTTGGAATAATATTCATTTTCGCCATCTGAAACTCCCCTGACTGAATCATTTTCTATGATGATTCTTTTCACCTCGGTGTTCTTCTCGATATCAACCCTGCCATCTGGAAATGAGCTGACAACTGCATCGATAATGCTCCCTATCCCGCCAACTGGATATGCCTGGTCCCTTGCCCCCTCCCTGAACAAGAAGTTTATCAAACTCGTCACTTTTTTCTGCATCCCCTTCGTGTCGCTCCAGTCGAAAATCCTGAATATCGAGGTATCATACATCGATGTGCCTGTCAAAAAGTGCGCTATGGTATCGATGAATCTAAGTGTGCTCTCCGAGAAATTATAGTTTTTAATATAGTCGTACACCGAGACTCCTGTAAGCTTTTTTGGCGTTATCAGGGATGCATTTAGGGCCGAAAATAACACTTGGATGATCAGTATTCTGTCCCTCAATGGAATCACATCGAACTGGGCCCAGTCGGTAACAGTCCATGGAAACTCTTTTGTCAATCCGTTTATTTTAACGTAATATTTTCCATGTGGCTTAAACACCGGGACGACGTCGAAATATCTCGTCATCAGTTCTCTCAGAGGGCCATCGTTAAGTTGTGTGATGATGTGCGGCCCTGTATCGACTGTATAGCCCTCCACGTTGTATGACCTGCAGGCTCCGCCGATATGCTCTTCTTTTTCGAGTATCAAAACGTTTTTTCCGCCATTCGACTTTGAGATTGCGAGTGCAGTAAGCAGTCCACTGATTCCCGCCCCCACGACTATGGCATCGTATTTTTTCATATGGCTCCCCTCCCTTTGCAATATTCTCTTTCGATATGCGGTCGATATATCGTATTGTAGGTGCAGAACGGAATTATCCTTCCATCAGGCACCGCATAGTGAATACCGCACCGTTGGACCCTTTCCAAATCTATGTTGTATGGGTCCTGGAAATGCATGACCCCTAAAAAGAGCGTATTTCTATGGAACTCGGCAGTGGCAGCGATAGACCCCTTTCTGAGGACGTCTACCAGCATTTTTGTGATGTTCACCTCAGTGGGCGCCCTCCTCGCGTCCACGAACTTTGGAACTTCTCTGAGCATTTTTTTCATGGTTATCAGTCTACTGATCTTCGATCGGTTGACTTCCTTTGCCGAACTATCTAAGAACTCCATCAATCCTTCTACATCTATGAATCTGGTTATGGGTACAAAGTTACCGTTTTTAATGAAGATGTAGGTTGCAGCACCACAGTGTGGATGGACGGTTAATTCTACCTGTTGACGTCCACTCCACGCCTCCACAAAATGGGATACTGGCATCACAAACGGCACAGGATAAAAATCGTCTCCAATTATCTCGCCATTTGTCTGTTCTTCTATTAGTTTAAAGAAGTCCGGTATTGTAATTTTCTGTTTTCCCCGTTCTTCCTTGGTATTTCTCCCCACAAAAGAAACGGGCTGCACGTTCACGCCCTTGATCACATCCAGATTTTTAGAGGCGAATCGTACTATATCCCCTATTTGGTCATCATTTACCCCTTTAATCAATGTCGGAACCAGCACAATACTGGTCAGACCCGCCCTTCTGCAATTCTCAATGGCGCCTAATTTGGCCGGTAGTGCATTATAGCCGCGGGCGTGCATATAGGACGCACTCTTCACCCCATCAAATTGTAGATAAACCGTATTTAATCCGGCTTCTTGCAATCTTCTGCAGTATTCCACGCTACTGGCAAGTTTTATGCCATTTGTCGCCACCTGTATCTGGGAGAAGCCAAAGTCCTTTGCCATGGCTACTAACTCTTGAAAATCCTCCCTTGTGGTCGGCTCACCGCCCGCGAATTGTATTGCTGGACATGGAACGGGTCTCTCATTTCTAAGAACGGTCATCATCTTCTCGATTTGACCTATCGACGGCTCATAGACATATCCACTGGTAAGCGCATTTGCGAAACAGGTAGGACAGCCTTGGTTGCATCTGTTTGTCACATCTATATTCGCGAGCAGTGTCATCGTCTTATGGTCAGGGCACAGCCCACAATCATATGGACACCCTTTTTTTATCTCCGATGTTTGGATTTTCGTGTCCCCTCCGTCATGCCCAATCCTTTCGAATTTTTTGTAAAAATTGGAATCTGACCAACATACCTCCTTGAATTTCCCATGCTCCTTGCATTCCTTTTCGATCATGACTTTGCCCGCTTCTTCGAATATGGATGCATCTATAACCGCCATACATTCCGGGCACAGTGATTTTGTCGTTTTCATGGAATTTAAGGTGCGTCGTGACGCCTTCGACGTTTCAACTCCAGCAAGATATGCTCAAACCGTTTGATCTCTTCGTTTGTGTTCTCTAATTGTTTATCAAGGTGATGCGCCGATTGCCTCAAATTTGTTATATGTTGCTCTATGTGGTCCTTAATCGATGCATCCCATAAATAGAAAGGTGTTACGTATTTTT
>JAJOKI010000068.1 GCA_021129915.1 Methanocellales archaeon
GGATGCTCGTATGACCTGTTTACCAGAACGACAACTGAGAATCACCGCAAGACCGCACAGGATTTCTTTCTAACACTGCTCAATCACGGTTTTATTTACGAGAAAACCATGAATCTGCCTTACTGTCCAAAGTGTGATAAGTTTCTGCCAGATCGATATATAGAGGGGACATGTCCAAAATGCAGCGCAAAAGGTGCAAAGGGAGATCAGTGTGATGAGTGTGGCAGGACGCTTGACCCTACTGAGTTGGTCGATCCATACTGCAAGCACTGTCATGCTGTGCCCGAGACGAGGGAGAACAAGCATTACTTCTTCAAACTTTCCGCATTCCAGGGCAAGCTTATAGCATGGATCGAGGCCAAAAAGGGCAAATGGAGACCTAACGTCTATAATTTCACGATCAACTGGTTAAAGGAAGGGTTGCTGGATAGACCAATCACACGCGACCTTGAGTGGGGAATTCCGATACCAATCGAAGGTGCCGAAGGTAAAGTAATCTATGTGTGGTTTGAGGCGGTAATCGGTTATCTTTCTGCGACTAAACAGTACTTTTCCGAAAGAGGTAAGCCCGATGCATGGGAGGACTGGTGGAGAGACCCAAATACAGAGACCTATTATTTCATCGGAAAGGACAACATCCCCTTCCACACCATCATATGGCCTGCGATGTTGTTGGGCTACGGCGAATTAAACCTCCCAAGCGCTGTGCCAGCAAACGAGTTTCTGAATCTCGAAGGGGGCAAATTTTCGACCAGCAAGGGGTACGCGGTCTGGTTGGATGAATATCTGAAGCATTTTGATCCAGACCCCCTGCGATATTATCTGTCCATCAACATGCCGGAGTCAAAGGACGCGGACTTCACATGGGATGAATTTCGGCGCAGGAATAACGAGGAACTGGTATCCACTTTCGGAAATTTTGCCCACCGCGTTCTGACATTCATCGATAGGTTTTATGATGGCATCATACCGGAGGCGGCAGACCTTGACAAACGGGACCTGTCCGTATTGGATGATATCGATACGGCGGTGAACGATGTCGGCAGACACATTCAAAAATGCGAGTTCAAGAGAGCGATGACGAGGATAATGAGTCTGGCATCGCTCGGCAACCAGTATTTCAACGAAAAAGCCCCCTGGAAGGATAGGGAATCATGTGGGAATACGCTTTATGTAAGCGCATGTATTGCACGGGCGTTGTCCATTCTGATATCCCCCTTCTTGCCATTCTCGGCGCAAAAGCTCTGGAATATGTTGGGATATGATGGCTCGGTGCACGAGCAGGAATGGAGGTCTGCGATGGAAAACGTCAAGTCCCAGCGTATAAAGGATGTGAATCCCTTGTTTAAGCTCATCGAGGATGCGGACATTGGAGAGTGGAAGGCAAAACTGGGCAAGGTATGACAGAGATAAAAACGACAGGTTTTTATAGGGATTGTGGTAACTAATTTTGGTGACTAAAATGGAGAAAAAGTTAACAATCTTAGTTGCAATGGTCATGCTATCTGGTATAATTATAACCGGCTGCGTAGAAATGCCACCAGAAGTATTGGTGCTGGCAACGACGACAAGCCTGTATGACACAGGATTGCTGGGGTACTTGGAGCCAAGATTTGAGGAAAAATACAACGTGGACTTGCGTATAATTTCTACAGGGACGGGAATAGCATTGAGATTTGCAGAGAGAGGGGATGTCGATATCCTCTTAGTTCATGACAGGGTTCGCGAGGATAAATTCGTAGAAGACGGATATGGTGTGAATCGAAGATGCATAGCGTACAACAACTTCCTGATAGTAGGACCTGCATATGACCCGGCAGGAATCAAAGACATGAGTCCAGAAGATGCATTCAGAAAGATAATGGATGGCAAGAATCCAGAGATTCAGTTTGTTTCCAGGGGGGACGGCTCCGGGACGCATGCAAGAGAGAAGCTGATATGGGAGAGCGCTGGTTATGACCACGATATCGTCAGGAACTCGCCCTGGTACAAAGAGGCAGGAGCAGGAATGGGCGCGACGCTGGTGATGGCTAATGAGAAATCAGCTTATACCGTGGTTGATATTGGAACATTTCTAGCGTTTGCAGGCGAACTGGATTTAGTTCCGCTCGTCGAGAAGGGAGATATTCTACTGAATCCATATGGGGTGATTGCGGTCAATCCTGAAATGCACCCACATGTGAACATCGAGATGGCGAACAACTTCATAAACTTCCTCATGTCAGATGAAACGCAAAAGGTGATCGGCGAATTTGGCGTGGATGAACATGGAACTCCCCTGTTCTATCCAGTAGCGGGCAAGTGTATAAGGATAGGATGCCCAACATGGGAGGAATGTGCTAAACTTGCGACATGAAAGGCGATCGCGTTGAATGAAATATTGGCAGGGGTGACGAAGGCAATAGAACTCATCATCACGTTCGACCCCGAGATTATGGAGATAGCGATGAGAAGTTTAGCTATCTCATCTACCTCTGCTTTTCTTGCGTCCTTGATATGCATACCACTTGGAGGTCTAATACACTTCCGTGATTTTGTCGGCAAGAGAGCTTTGATAAACATCATCCAAACGCTTTTCAGCCTGCCAACTGTTTGCGTTGGTCTTCTCGTCTTTTTGCTTCTATCAATGGCGGGACCGCTTGCTGCCTTTGGTTTACTTTTCACACCAACTGGCATGATAATAGGACAGATGATACTGATTTCGCCGATCATGATTGGCTTTACAATTTCAGCCCTCAGCGGCGTTGGCACACAAATAAA
This sequence comes from Methanocellales archaeon, assembly GCA_021129915.1. GTDB lineage: Archaea > Halobacteriota > UBA148 > UBA148 > JAJOKI01 > JAJOKI01. The sequence goes on from JAJOKI010000068.1 coordinate 2,761, forward strand.
GGACACCGCCATTTCGCTTGGTGCAAGCGAGCCCCAGGCCATTTTCACCATCATAAAAGAGGCAAAGTTTGCCATTGTAGCCGCCGTGATACTGGGTTTTGGCAGGGCTATATCGGAAGTAGGTGTTGCCATGATGATCGGCGGAAATATAAGGGGATTCACAAGGGTGTTTACCACCGCC
>JAJOKI010000091.1 GCA_021129915.1 Methanocellales archaeon
CGTTATGGTGTCGTGAAATTAAATGGTTTTTTATTGATACTGCTGGCCAGTTCTTCTAACTTCGTGGAGCATTCCAATAGCAAGTCAATTATCTCTGGCATTACGCTGCGACTCCCACCTCTCAGCTCGTCCATCACGTCTTCCATGGAATGGCATAAATGCTCCATGTTTCTGAAGTCCATTGAGGCTGACATACTTTTTACCGTGTGTGCAGCGCGAAAAGCCTCGTTTAACGCTTCGGCAGCACGTTCAGCATCTGAACCCTCGAGGTCTATCAGAGCCTGTGTAAACGTCCGTAAGTGCTCTTTTGTCTCTTCCAGGAACACATTCTGGTATTGTGAAACGTCAATGTCAGTGAGCATTTGTTAATTAACCTCCAGGATTTTCATGATCTCATCTGCAATCTCGTGCAAAGGAACGATTTTATCCACACAGCCGAGCTTTATCGCCTCTTTTGCATACCAAAGATAACGGAAGTATTTTCATCACAGGCTATCGTTTTACCTCCCCCTTCTTTTATCGCTTTCATCCCCTCTGCGCCATCCTTTCCCATACCGGTAAGTATTACGCTGACCGTGTTTGACCCGTAAGTTTTGGCTATGGAGAGCATAGTGACGTCAACCGATGGTCTAATGGCGTTCACAGGCGGTTCTTTGTTCATGTGTATCTTTCCATTGTTTACGGCCATGTGATAATCACCAGGAGCAACGAGTGCCGAGCCGTTGGTTATCATATCATCCTCTTTTCCTTCTCGGACTTGAACAGTGGAGTGTTTGTCCAATCGTTCCGCAAGCGATTTAGTAAAGTAGGGTGGCATGTGCTGAACCACGAGCATTCCAGCAGGGATGTCATCAGGAAGTGCGGAAAAGATCTCGTCAAGTGCTTTCGGACCTCCGGTGGAATCTTCGCTATAAGTTCGTCCTTCACTTTTTCTATGTCTAAAGATAGAGTACCAGAAGGTTTTGTGACGAAGTCAAAAGCGCCGTTAGCCAAGGCTTCTAACGTAACGTCTGCGTTTTTCTTCGTGGTGCCGCTCAGCATCACGACTGGCGTTGGCTCTTCTGCCATTATACGCTTTACCGCCTCGATACCGTTCATCTTAGGCATCTCGACGTCCATCGTTATCACATCAGGAGAAAGTGTCTTAGCTTTTTCTATGTGTTTCCTGTCTCTCTCCTTTCTTCCATCGTCGTTTCCCTTCAAATCCCACCCTTCTATTCAGGACACAGATTAACGCGGATGTTCACCTCTTTAGGAGCCCAACACCCTATTTATCTCCTCTACCACCTTCGGAGCCTGGAAAGGTTTTATTATGTAGCCTTTTGCTCCCGCTTTCATCGCTTCCAGTATTTTTGCCTGTTGTCCCACTGCGGTGCACATTACTATTCTTGCCTCCGGGTAGCTCCGAATAATCTCTTTCGTAGCCTCGATACCGTCCAACTGCGGCTCCGGCACCGAAATAGTCAAGAGAAATTGCGCCATATTCAGTGCCTTTATATCTGCTCCTTTTTTTCTGCTCCACGTTTACTATATCGTCCCATGCGATTCTCTTATGGCTATTTCGTCCGATTATCCACAACGCGTTCTTAAAAATCTTCAACAGCCCTTTTTCAAGCTCTACGTTCTTTTCCATTGATAGAACACCGCCTTCGCCCGCATGCGTAAAGTAAACGTTGAACTTATATGCGTCCATGCTCATTATTAACTCCCGTTCCACCTTATTCAGCACCTGCTCGTCCGCGGCAAGTTGCGTTGAGAGCAACAGCTCTGACTCCGAGCTAGGGTCATCTGTAGGAAATGTCGCATCACCAGTATGTTTCATGATAATGATACCGCTTTCTTCTCGTATCACGTCTCTTATACTGCGTATAGGAATGAAGAAGCCAGCTTCTTTGTCTTTTTTCAGGAACGGGAAATGGATGCGGGAACGCCTGGATTGCCCGTTACTGCGTAAACATAAGCTTCCGCTTTCGAGCACCAGCTTTCCTTCACTCCATATATCCTCTCCCGGCAACAAGAATCGCACTTTTTTTTACACCCCCTTAATGGATTTCAAAAATTGCCTGAAGTTCAAAAATTGCCGGAATTGGCTAAATTAAGGCAATTTCTGAGTTTTAGTCAATTACAGCGTCTATTTCCTTTCTATGCAGCACGCGTTTCAAGTCTATCAGGATGAGCAGTCTATTAGGCAGTTTTCCTACTCCCTTGAGATACTCAGTCCCTATGTTCTCTTTTACCATTGCCGGCACTTCGTCTATGTCGGTTTCTGATAGATAAGTTACCTCTGTCACGGCGTCAACGGCCATTCCGACGGTATTTTTGCCCACTTCAACCACAATTACGCGTTCTTGTTGCTCCTCACCATCTGCCTTTTCTGCCAACCCTAATTTTTTTCTCAGGTCAATAATCGTTGTTATCTGCCCTCTAAGATTTATCACGCCTTTAACGAACTCTGGAGCGCTTGGAACCACCGTAATAGTCCCTTTTCTTATTATCTCGCGCACTTGACTGATATCAACGCCGAAATCCTCGCCGCCTAGCTTAAAGACCACTAATTGCTGTTGGTTTACCATACTTCCGTCTACTTTTGCTTTTACTTCCACTATTTCTTCTATTTCCATTTTCCTATCTATCGGCCTCCCTTAGCTTAAATTTGGCGATCATCAGTGTTGCCTGATCAGATATCTCCGAAAGTTTTTGCAAGCCACCACTGAGCTGTTCTATGGCTGCCGTTTGCTGTTCCACGGCAGAAGAGCTTTCTTCTGAGGACGATGCACTCTCTTCCACTGACGATGCAATCTCGTCCACGCCCCGAGATACTTTTTCTATGCTTTCCGCACCACTCTTCGTATCATCGGTAATCTGCTCCATCCTGTCCTTGATCTCGTCAATCATGCCTGCTGTCTTTTCTACACTCGCT
>JAJOKI010000063.1 GCA_021129915.1 Methanocellales archaeon
GGAGCCTTTTACATTCCATATCCATCGACCATACAACTTTATAAATAATAAGTCAATACGTTGATAAACTGGCGTAGGATAAACTTTGCTGGTTGAGGTTGTGCGATGTGTATTGCGATACCAGGTAAAATAATAGAGATAGGTGCCGACAAAAAAGTAGCGACCATCGACTTCAGCGGAGTTAAACAGGTGGTGCGATTGGACCTTCTTGGTGAGCTGGATGATGGACATATCGGTAACTATGTGCTGGTGCACGTTGGATATGCCATTCAACTTATGACCCAACAGGAAGCGGAGGAAACCCTGAAGGTATTCCATGAGTACGCGGATGCGATGGAAAAAGAGCTTCAAGGGAAGTCAACATGAGCCTGGAATTTAGAGATAGGGCACTTGGAAAAAAGGTCGTCAGGTTAATTCATTCGTTGATGTTAGATGACGCCGTGAGGATAATGCATGTTTGTGGGACGCACGAGCAAACAATCACAAAGCACGGGCTGAGGACACTTCTCCCTCTAAACTTGGAATTATTGAGCGGACCAGGGTGTCCCGTCTGCGTAACTTCTACAAAGGACATCGATGAGGCGATTTTTCTCGCAAAAAGCGGCGCAACATTGGTCACCTATGGCGACATGATGCGCGTCCCCGGCTCTGATATGAGTCTGGCAGAGGCAAAAGCCGATGGCGCAGATGTAAAGGTAGCATACAGCGTAAATGATGCGGTGCGGATGGCATCCAACGCGAAGAACGACGTCGTCTTTTTTGGAATCGGATTTGAGACAACTGCACCGTCTAATGCCGCGGCCATCTTTAATAAGCCGCCGGAGAACTTCAGCATCTTGATATCTCACAAACTGGTCCCGCCTGCCATGGATGCGCTTGTCGGCGACGGCGATGTGAATTTTGATGGACTCATAGCTCCCGGTCATGTCTCGACGATCATCGGGACCAGGCCCTATGAGCGATTTGCCGGGATGGGAATGCCAGTCGTAGTTACGGGATTTGAGCCATTGGACGTCCTTTTTGCCATTTTGATGATATTGAAACAGATGAGAAAGGGACGGTCAGAGGTGGAAAACGAATATGCGCGGGTGGTGACCGAGCAGGGAAATCGAAAGGCGCAAGAGCTCATGGACGAGGTGTTTGACGTGGCGGATGCATACTGGCGCGGCATAGGGGAAATCGCAAATTCCGGGCTGGCAATAAAACCGAAGTTCTGCCAGTTTGATGCGAGGGAGAAATACGACATCGACGTTGGCGAGGTGCAGGATTTACCTCTTGGGTGTAGTTGCGGGCTTATATTAACTGCCAAGGCCACGCCAGAAGAATGCGAGTTATTCGGAAAGACGTGTACCCCGGAGAACCCGTATGGCCCATGCATGGTGGGGGCAGAGGGGACCTGCCACAATTGGTGGAAATACGGACGTTATGGTGTGGAGTAAGAATGCACGAATATGGTGTGGCAATGGAAGTATACGAGGCCGTGATGGATGTGGCATCGAAGAACGATGCCACCAGAGTAATCTCAATAGACCTGGAGTTGGGTGAATTGGCCCATATAAATTCAGAGCAGCTGTGTTTTTGTTTTGAGATCATCGCCAAGGAGAGTCTGGCAGAGGGTGCGGATTTGAATATCATATCAATCCCTCCAACGATAAAATGCAAGTGCGGATATGAAGGCGTTTTTGATTCTCACAGCTCTTCGAACAGTGACGATACAAAACAATGCCGCGCACTATCTGACCTGGCGCTAAACATGCCCTGTCCAGAATGCGAGAACTCCATGCCCGTATTGATATCAGGCAGAGAGATAAACGTTAGAGACATCAAAATAGAGGTGGAGGAAAATGCATGACCTTCGCGTAGAAGTTGGATACGATGTCCTGCAGGCAAATGAGGCCCTTGCTGAGAAAAATCGCAGATTATTGGACGGTTTTGGTGTTACTGGCTTTAACATCATGGGTGCGATCGGCTCTGGCAAGACGACGCTGATAGAATTGGCGGTTGAGAAGCTTGGCGATAAATATGGAATAGGCGCGATAGCAGGGGATATCGTTGCAGACATCGACGCTGACCGCTTTAGGTTGCATGATATCCCCACCATCTCCCTGAACACGGGGAGGGAATGCCATCTGGATGCCCATCTGGTCGAACATGCCATTGAACAGATGCCATTGGATAATATGGACATTTTGTTCATGGAAAACGTGGGAAATCTGATATGCCCAACGGATTATTCGCTGGGGGAGCATCACCGCGTGGTCGTCGTCAGCGTCAGCGAGGGCGATGACATGGTGAAAAAACATCCGATGATATTTAAGACCTGCAGCCTGGTGATCGTAAACAAGGTGGACATCGCGGAGGCAGTGGACGTCGATGCAGATAAGATGGCTGATGATGCACTCGGGATCAATCCGCGGATTGGGGCGCTGAAGACAAGTAAGATCACTGGCGAAGGCATTGACGATTGGATCAAATTCATTGAGGTGAACGTGAATGCCCGTAGGTAAAGCAACCGAAAAAAACATAACTCTCGCGCACGGTGCCGGCGGAGAACTCATGCAAAAGCTAATTGGTGAAATTATCGTCAAGAACATGTCCAACAACCGCGCCGGTAGCGTCGGCCTGCTCGACCTTGATGACGGCGCAACCATATCCGTTGGAGACGCCGAGGTGGTATTCACCACCGACAGCTATGTGGTCAAGCCGCTGTTTTTTCCTGGCGGAAACATAGGAAAAGTTGCCGCAGCTGGAACAATAAATGATTTAGCAGTCATGGGCGCCCGCCCCATCGCACTGTCAAGCAGCATCATCATGGAAGAGGGGTTTCCGCTTGACGACCTGGAAAAGATAGTCAAGTCCATGGATGAAGTGGTCGGGGAGGTGGGAGCAGCGATAATCACCGGCGACACCAAGGT
>JAJOKI010000040.1 GCA_021129915.1 Methanocellales archaeon
ATAAATTTCATCCAAAATCACACTCTGCTTTGGTGCGATACTGACGACTCGTGAGGTAGGGGCCCTCACGATTCAGTTGGCAAAAACCCGATAGTAATATCATTTCTTAGCCAACGACATAAGGAAATTCCTGAGTGTTTGATAGTATTTTTCTAAACTTGGAATATCCACCCATTCATTATCAGCACCCATACCTCCACCGCTGGGGCCAAATTCAATTGCAGGACAACCCACTCTAACAAAATGACGAGCATCAGAAGATCCGTGTGCGCAAAGAATACGCGCTTGTTTTCTTGTCGTCTGTTTTATTGTAGCCTTGAGTAACTTTATATTATGATTATTTTCATCAGTCGACAAAGCCGGTTCTTTCGCAATTACTGTTAAACCAAATCCTTTCGGAAGCAGTCTTTTAATATTGTTTACTATATTAACACCGTCCTCGGGAATATAACGGACATCAAGCCAAACCTCGCAGTAATCCGGTATTTTGTTAAAGGTCTGATTCTTTGTTTCTATATTTGCGAGATTTACCGTTGTAATCCATTCTTCCTTTTTTGGAAGAGGATATTTTTTCTCTACTTGATTCAAAAAACGATACATATCCCAAATCGCGTTTTCCCCTTTCCATGGGTAGGCGCCGTGAGCCGCTTTGCCTTTTGCGGAAATTTTCACCCATAATATTCCTTTTGTTTCATTTTCAATATTAAGCCCAGTGCTTTCTCCAACAATGACAAAATCTGCCTTCACTCCTTTATCTATTTGGTGTTTTGTGCCATTGAATCCCCCGATTTCTTCATCAGTTACTAACTGTAGCCCGAGAGGATAGTCAATCTTATTTGCAACCTCCTTAAAAGCTATAATAAGACATGCCACGCTTGCTTTCATATCCATGGCGCCGACTCCATACAATCTACTTCCGTGTACGCGAGGCGCGTATTGACGCTCCTTCCCCGGGATAATATCTAAATGGCCGTTTAATATGATTTTAAATTTTTTGGGTCTGTGTCGCGTATTGTAAATTAAAGCGCTCTTTACGCCTCCATGCTCAAATCGTTCGATTGTATATTCTTTTAGATTTGACAAAGCAAGGTTCAAAATACCTTCCAGATCTTTTGAGTTTTCCGGTGTTGACTTTATGGATATGAACTTTTTTGTCAGAGCGACAATGTTATGCAGCATAAATTACGATATAGCTTTAGAATAAAAAGTAAAAAGCCGTGCGCACGCTTCGTGATACACGGCTTAAGTTTAGCAGTTTGAGCGGTTTTTTACAATATTTCCGCCCAGACTGTGTATTTTGACCCGTGGTTCCGTCCGGCCTTTGCCTCCGGAGAGTCTAAAGGAATTAGAGAGCGAAAACCGCCAATAAAGGTTGGGGCGCCGCCGGTATAAGCGAAGAAAATACGGTCTATATAGGTGTATTCTTTTCCTTCATTAGTAATCGTCGACATCTCCATCTCCGGCTGGACCATATAGGGTCCACGCCGCAAGAGTTCACGGCGAAGTTCGCTCCGCAGTTTTCGCTTCGTCAGCACTCCTCTCAGATGTCCATAACACCCATAGGTACCTTGAGCTGGCTTGAAGCGTAGAGCCTGCTGACCACGCTTGACCTCCTCCGGGTTTATCGCGATCGATTCAAGGTAGGACGCGAACTCCTTGGAATCCATGTCTGCCTCTTTGGTTAGCGGGAAGGCTATTCCAAGTGTAGGCATGTACCACTTGGTGTCATTTATACGCCTATGGTCATCAATAGGCCACTCCGGGTTGTCCACGTTAAACGTGATGGCGTTCGCCTTGATAATGCGTCGCGTCTGCAGGTCAGCAAGAAGGGGTTGCTCAACCACAACAGCAGGATTTCTCAGCTTGCTCACTGGATCTGATGAGCGAACGAATACGAGGTATTCGCACTCGTCACCATGAGCAGAGAGATGTGTCCGGAAATCCTTCGGGCTGAAGAACTTGTCAAACCCAGAAAGTTCAAAGACCTCGGCATCTGACAGTTCTTCCCCATCGTGTTTGCCGAATTCGGATTCCCTCATTGCCTGATATTTCTGGTCAGTAACCGCCAATAAGGCAATGGGTTTGCCGTGTTTATGCCGAAGCTCGTCGAGGGCAGTGCGCCAGCCTCTTTTGAAGAGGCTTTCTTCCGCTTCGGCTGTAAAGAGCCGTTCCAGAAGCTGATACATAGCAATTGAATTTTCGATCTCAAATATTTTTCTCCGCAGCTCCTTGAGCACTGTCTCTTTACTCATACCAATAGCCATCTGGAGAAACTCATCGTCCAGGCCGGCTATGTCGATCTGGACGGCAAAATTGCACGAAACACCATTCTGCCCTATAGCGTATTGGTAATCTTCTGGCCACTCTCGATTTGCCTCTACCAGAACACCAAAAGCCCTATTGTATTCAGCATAAATTTCTCCGAGAGCCCTACAGATATTTGCTGGATAGCGGATTTTGTAATCCGCCATAATGTAGAACGGACCTAGCGACGATTTGATTTCGCTTACGGAACATACGATCGATTTCATACTATCACCTCCGCTTTGTTTGAATTGTGAAAGAACTAAACTAAAAACCTCCTGATAGGATCAGGAGGTTTTTAGTGACTTGTTTTTTAGTAAACTACTCTTGTTTATTTGGACAAATCAACAAAAATCTCCCGACCCTGTTGGCCATAAGGAGGTTCCAAATAAAATAAACAAAATTGCAACGCGGGTATCTGCTCGATATTTTAGTTTTTCTTTCATGTTTATAACATTAGCAAGCCCTTGTAATCCTGTCAAGTACAAGGATTGTGGAAAATCCATGTCTACTCACGAGTCGTCAGTATCGCACCAAAGCAGAGTGTGATTTTGGATGAAATTTAT
>JAJOKI010000022.1 GCA_021129915.1 Methanocellales archaeon
TGAAGAAATTTCGGATTAATAAAACAACAAAAAATAAATCGAAACACCACAGAGAGATAGAATGCCCGATCTTGTGATCAAAAATGCGAAATTATCCCTCGCGGGGGAAGTTCTGGAAGCCGAGCTATCGATAACAGATGGCAGGATATCCAAGATTGCAAAGGATATTCGTGCAGACGATACACTCGACGCGCGTGGTTTGCTGGTTTTACCAGGGGCGATAGATGTGCACGTGCACTTCCGCGACCCGGGTATGACGCACAAGGAGGACTGGTATTCAGGCTCCTGTGCTGCTGCAGCTGGCGGTGTGACCACCGTCATAGACCATCCAAACACGATTCCGCCTACCACAACCCTAAAATCATTCGAAATTAAGCTGAAAGCTTCAAGGAAATCGATCGTGGATTTCGGCATCAATGCCGGTGTGGTCAAAGGCGCAGAACTCGAAAAATTGTGGAGGGCGGGCGTAACCGCCTTCGGCGAAATCTACATGGCCGATTCGGTGGGCAGGCTGAACATCGATGACGATATATTATCCACTGTATTTCGGACCATTGCACAATTGAACGCCATCGCCTGCCTTCATGCAGAAGACGAGCGCATCATAAAGAGATGCACCGAGAAGTTGAAGGATAAAGTCGATCCCAGCGTCTACTCATCGTCCAGACCGAATGAATCTGAAGATAGTGCCATCGCAAGAGCGGTTCAATTCGCCAATGTTGCAGGCACCAAGTTACATATATGTCACATCAGCACCAAGGAAGGTTTGCGCCTTCTGGGAGAAAATGTGACATGTGAGGTCACGCCACATCACCTATTCCTCTCTGAAAAAGACTGGGATAAACTGGGTACGTTCGGCAAGATGAATCCGCCGTTGAGGAGCGAGGAGGACGGGCGGGCACTCTGGGCAGCGCTGAACCGCATCGACATGATTGCTTCTGACCATGCGCCTCACACCATGGGAGAAAAAGAGCAGGATATATGGAGCGCCCCTCCTGGTGTGCCGGGCGTCGAGACGTCGTTACCGTTGATGTTGTCTGCTGTAAAGAAAGGGCGCATATCGCTTCAGCGCCTGATAGAGCTCATGGCTACCAATCCGGCGAGGATTTTCGGATTGAATGGAAAAGGCGATATTAGGGTTGGAAATGACGCTGATCTCGTGTTCGTTGATATGAGAGAGATAAAACAGGTAAAAAATTTGCATAGTAAAGCTAATTGGACACCCTTTGAAGGAATGAATGCGATTTTCCCAAAGATGACGATGGTCAGGGGTGAAGTTGTGTTTGACGGGGAAATCGTCGGTGAAACAGGGAGTGGGCGCTTCATCAGAGGGAACGGATTTTCCGATTCATAGTTAATTATACATACTATAAATAACTATATTATACGTAGGTGATAAGTTGCCAATTACAAAAGTGACTAGGAATTACCAAATAACCATTCCTAAGGAAATTAGAGAGGATATGGATATTGAAATCGGTGACAAGTTTGGCATTACAACTACGGATGAGGGCATCACACTCAAAAAATTTGACGAAGTGAGCATCATAGATGAGTGTGCTGGCTGTTGGAAAGAAGTGCCTAAGTCCGTCTCTAGTGCGAAGTACGTCGAAAAGATAAGGGCAGAATCTGAAAAAAGGATGAAAAGGCTCGGATTATGAGGCGACTTCTCATCGATACCGATATTTTTATCGACTTCCTACGTGGCAATGCAAATGCGGTGAAATTCTTCGGCGAACTATGGAGTTGCGGGGATATCACATTCTCATCAGTAATAACAGAGGCGGAGCTACTCAGCGGCAAGAGTTGCGAACGTCTTGAGGTCAGACAGAAAACAGAAACACTCATAAACACCACTAATAAAGTCAATGTCGGCTCAGATATTGCAAAAAAGGCAGGAGAGTACAGAAGGAAATACCGGGTGAACTTGCAGGATGCGCTGATTGCGGCGACTGCCAGTAAAACCAAGGCAATTGTAATCACACGGAATTCAAAACACTATGAGCAAATAAAGGAAATCTGTATTAAATCACCATATTGACCGACAACATATCTTTATATAAATGGTATGAAATAATATAATGCCCTCTACGAGGACTGGTGCGAGGATTCCATTGGATACGGTGACCATCGGTGCAAAATGGGGGCGACAAATCCGCATTGTATAGGTCCTTGCGGGAGTTACTGGCAAAGCCTATCTATGACCGTATAGCCAACCCCAATGTGGAACAGGCCCTGGCACGAGGGTAACTGAGGAGGACTGCGGATTATTCCAGCGGATGATCTCTCGGAGTTAGTGCGTCAGGGCACATTATGATTGAAATGGAAGATGCTGAACGATTGGAGCGGATTGAGCGGATTCTCGCCGAAATTCAGGAATTGTTGAATGAGGGGGCAGTCATAATCGTCGAGGGCATGAAGGACAGGTTCGCATTGAATGAACTGGGCATTTCCGGTCAAATCATGCTTGCGTCCCATCCGCCATTATTGAGCCTTGCCGAGGACATTTCCAGAAAAGCCGATACTGTGATCATACTGACTGATTGGGATTCAAAGGGAAACGAAATGGCAAATAAGATTTTTAAATATCTGCGTGCGTCTGGTACGAAGCCGAATGCCAGACTTAGAGGGAAACTCAAAAAACTTGTGCAAAATGAGATAAAAGATGTGGAGAATATAGACGGCTACATCAAAACGCTTCGTCACAAAGTGCGCAGATGTTAGCGTTCCAGCTCTTTGGTATTCTTAACAAGACCTTAATCTCTTCTGCGACATGCACCTGTAAATGTGGGATCTATCACCATTTTTGCTCTCCTCCTACCTTATATTTGCATCTATA
>JAJOKI010000095.1 GCA_021129915.1 Methanocellales archaeon
AATCAGTTCGAGTAATTCCTGCAAACTTTGGGTCACCTTTCATATAATATCTTGGATACTTCAGACCTGAGGTCGTTTTTTTGCCGCTCTAATATGGTTTCAAAGGTGTTGTTCACGGTCACATCTCCAGATTTTGATCTGATGACGACTCCTCCGATGGAATCTATGCTTTCTTTGCCCATCACCACTTTGTCCGACATACCGGAAACGACCTTCTTGACGATAGCACGGTCCCTCTCAGCTGATATGATAATTACTTCATCGAGACCTAACACTTCAATGCCATCTTGTATCAGGTTCTTCAGCACTGTTTCATATTTTTTGGTCTTGTTTGTCAGATCACTCAAGCTCTTTACAGCCTCTGTGAAGCACTGAGAAATGCCCTGGTCTCTTGCCTCCATGACAATTCGACGAGCGTCCATTCTAGCCCCTGATTTTATTCGGTTGCTGATGGCTTCGATATCTCTCTCACCTCTCTCGACGATATTGGCATACTCCTGTTTTCCTTTTTTCTCGGCTTCGGCCAGAATTTTATCCACATCCTGCTTTGTCTCTGCCTTAATGCGTTGCACCTCTGCATTTGCATCGCTTTTGATTTTGGCTATGATTTTATCGATGCCCATATCATCAATGTCCTAAATTATGCGCCGAGCAGCCCTATGCCAAACATGATCAAGATGGCGACCAATAGTCCAAAGATGGCGAACGTCTCTGCCATTACGGTCAATATCAGACCCCGCCCCATCGCATCCGGGTTCCGTGATGTGGCGCCGATCGCACCGGCCGCGGTTATACCTTGACCTATACCGGACAAACCCGCGAAACCAATTGCCAACCCACAACCAATTGCTGCGAGACCCACTGCAACCGTTACATCGAAAACTCCCACAAACATCCCGGTAAATGCCATCAGCAATATCGCTATGAGCAGACCATAGATTGCCTGCGTCTCCGGAAGCACCGAGAACACAATCCCTTTGCCAAACATCTCTTCCTTCTCCGCGGTTGCGCCAACACCAGCTGATGCAGCGATCCCCTGCCCTATGGCTGAGAAACCAGCGATACCAACTGCCAGACCAACGCCTACCGCGGTCAATCCAATTGAGACGGGAACATAGACACCTATGCCGCCGAGCAATCCCGTTGCCATTAAAATCAATATCGCCGCCAAAAGACCATATATTCCCTGAGTCTGCGGTAGCGCCTGAAAGACGATTGCCAACCCAAACTTATCCGGCTTTTCTGCGATAACTCCTGATCCAGCAGCTCCTGCAATGCCCACTCCCATGCCTGAACCTATCGCTGTCAATCCAACTGCCAATCCCGCTCCCATCGCTGCGAGCGCAGTTCCAACTCCTATTTCAGTCATATCTTTCCTCCTTCCTCGTCTATTAATTCAGTATATGTCCTCATAACTCTAAATGGGATAAATTCTTTGCCACCACCAACATAAAACTTCCCAAAGAATTCTACATACTGCAAACGCAACGAGTGAATGAACGCTCCAAGTGACTGCAAGGCAAAGTTAAACGTTTGCCCAACCACGAAGACCAGGGCGGCCAGGATAATCATCACCGGATGTATATCTGCGACCATCTTGGTTAAAATGTTCACAGTCATTGCTATGCCGAATGTAGCCAGAGCCAGAGCCAGAATCCTGGCGTATGATAACCAGTCGCCCAAAAATCCGGTGAGGCCGAATAGCCCAAGCGGACCCTCTTTTATGAGAATCAGAAATACTCCGATAATAGCTCCGATGCCAGCGGTCGTTATCAGATGTGGGTCTATCACTGCCCATCTAAAGAAACTGAACATCAGGACAGCAGCACATGGCTGAATGATGAACCACGCGACCTGGCCATGTAATACATCCCGGTAATTTTTTCTTCGCAAGTTCTGGTAAGTCGCTATAAGCAAGCCCATATTGATGTGGGTGATGCCTATCACCAGGGCAATCTGAAGGACTGCTATTGGGTTATCCAATGGACTTAGCAGTACGAATGGCGGGTTTATGCCTAGGAAGACCGGGAGAAAGTCTCCAAAATATCCTCCCTGGAATATACCGAAGACGGTTGCTGATGCGCCAATCGCCATCAAGACGATGCTCATATCATGCATCGATTTGCTGATCGTTCCCGCACCTTGATACAGCATGTATCCGAGTGCGATGAGCAACAGTCCGTAGACCACATCACCGAGCATCAATCCAAAAAATAATACGATGGTAGGGGCAATAAACAAGGTGGGATCGATTTCATCATACTTTGGACGGCTAAACATCGTCGTCAGAAACTCAAATGGCTGTAACCATCGAGGATTATCATATTTAATCGGGATCTCGGTCGGCGTTGCAGATGCCCCTTTTAATTTGCAAAAAACATGCCCATCCGCCGCCCTGTCACAAAGACTTTTCAGTTCGTCGGCGTCTTTGGCAGTTACCCATCCCTCAATAACGACAGCATCACCGGTCCTGCCAAACCTTGACGGACACTCCATTCGCTCTATTTCGATTTCCAATTCCTCTTGCAGGGTCAAGAGTTTCTGACCCCACTTTTCATCCATTTTTTTAAGTTCTTTGAGCAATTCGTCCTTACGGGCTTTGAGTCGTTTCAGTTCTTCATTTATCTCTT
>JAJOKI010000076.1 GCA_021129915.1 Methanocellales archaeon
CAGAAAACAAATCGAGAATTTTATTTTCATTCTGACAAATGCGTATGTTGCGGGAAATGTGTTGAAGTCTGCCCGACTGGCACTTCGCGAATAACCACCGGGCCAGACAACAAACCCATTCTCACGATTGATCGTAGTGTGTGTATAAGTTGTATGAAATGTGTGCAAGAATGCTTATCCGGGGCAAGGGAAGCCGTGGGCATTGAATTGACGGTGGACGATATTATCCGGGAGGTACTATCCGACAGGCTGTTTTACGAAAACAGTGGCGGAGGTGTCACTCTGAGTGGTGGAGAGCCCCTTTTATATCCCGAAATTTCACTTGAAATAGCAAAAAGATTAGGAAACGAACAAATTCATGTGGCAATTGAAACGAGCTGTTTCGCAAAATGGGGGGAAATACAGCCACTTTTGCCCTACACAGATTTGTTTCTTGTGGACATAAAATCGCCTGATCAGAAAAAACATAAAGAAACTGTGGGCTGGCCTCTGGAGCCTATTCTGAACAATATCCAAAAGCTTTTTGAATCGGGTGCAACTGTCCGGATTCACCTGCCGATTATTCCGGGCTTCAATGATACTGAAGAAGATTTCAGAGCCTATATAAATTGTGTGCGACAATTTAACGGAGACAGCCTCTACGGTGTGGATATCCTCCCCTATCACGTCTACGGGGAGTCCAAATATAAGTTTCTCGGCCGAGGCGACACGTACCTCTATAAGGGGGTAAAAGAGATACCTTCACGTGATCTGATTCCACTTGCAAGAGGGCTTAAAGAAGCCGGCATAAATCAAATAACCATCGGCGGATTAGTCGGAATAGGAGGTGAACAGGGAAGGCGAAAACAACCTGTCGGCGCTGTCAATGCATAGACTACAATTCAGCGTAGTCAATCATTATGAAAGGGGGTGATATAGGGATTTTTTATCTAAAAGCCCCGCCCTTTGGGCGGGGAGGTTCACTGACCGATCAGTAATAACCGAAGAAGGAGGCAAAAAATGCCAAAATACGGCGAAAGTGGTCAATTCTTTAAGGTTCCTGAAGAGGCGGATGATTTTGAGCCGGGAAAAGGTGACTTCGTTGTACAGATGAAGGATGAAAAGGGTACCTACTGGCTCTCAAAACCGGTATTTGCTGATCAGGAAATGAGCGAAGAGGACGTAAAGCGCGTCAGTAAATAAAAAGTAAAAGGAGGATATTTACAATGGCAACCGTAGCCGAAGCAATTGAATACAGAGGAAAGACGCTGGAGTTTCCATTGGAATATGAGGCCGAGAAGGATATCCGGGATGAGGAACTGCATGAGGCTATGGCCAGGCCGTCCACAGCCAGGACCGCCAGGCTGAAAGCCCGGTGCAGGTGGAAACATGCCTCAGCAGGGGAGTTTGTGGAAAAGGGGGTAACTGCCGGAATTGAACGAATGCGTTTCCTGACCGAAGCGCATAAGGCCAGCGAGGGGAAGCCGGAAGTGATCCGGCGAGCGCTGGGACTGGCCAATGTACTGAATAAGTGCACCATCGTATTGCAGGAAGATGAGTATATCATCGGATACCATGCCGAAGATCCAAACATGTTTCCGCTTTATCCTGAACTATCCTGGATGGCGCTTGCTGACTACCTTATCAGTAATTATGCGCCCCAGCCGCTGGAGGAAGCTACAGAGATCATGGAGTACTGGAAGCCTTACAGCATGCAGAGCAAGTGTGAGGTGTATTTTGATCCTGAGGATCTTCAGCGGATGTACCAGGTTAGCACCATGGAAGCACCGGGGTTTGCCACCGGCTATAACAGTATTATCCCGGCCTATGAAACGGTCCTTGAGGATGGTCTGCTGAGACGGATCGAGATGGCCGAAGCCAATCTCGAGAAGGCCCAGAAGGCGATGTCCACCTACCCCTGGAACGCATTAGAGGGACTTAAATGGCTCGACAAAGTCGACAACTGGAAAGCGATGATCATAGCCGACAGGGCGGTTATCGCCTGGGCGAGACGTCATGCCCGGCTCTGCAAAATCGTGGCAGAAAATTTTGAAACCGATCCCAGGAGGAAAGAGGAGCTGCTGGAAATTGCAGACATCTGCCATCGAGTCCCGGCCGAACCGTGCAAAGGCCTGAAAGACGCCTTCCAGGCAAAGTGGTTCGTGTTTCTGTTGTGCCATGCCATTGAACGCTATGCCAGCGGATATGGGCATAAAGAAGATACGTGCTTGTGGCCCTACTACCGCATCAGTGTGATTGACAGATCCTTCCAGCCCATGACACACGCGGACGCAGTTGAGATGGTAGAGCTTGAGCGGCTCAAGATTTCCGAGCATGGGGCCGGCAAATCCAGGGCCTACCGGGAGATATTTCCAGGATCCAATGACCTGTTTATCTTAACCATCGGTGGCACAAACCCGGACGGGTCAGATGCCTGTAACGGCATGACAGATGCGATTCTGGAAGGCGCGAGAAATATCCGTACCACAGAGCCGTCCATTCTGTTCCGGTGGTCAGATAAGGGGCGTCTAAAGACGAAAGAGCGTGTGTTTGGGTGCATCCGCGACGGATTAGGCTATCCGTCAATAAAG
>JAJOKI010000115.1 GCA_021129915.1 Methanocellales archaeon
GTTCCCAGCATCAATATCGTCGCAAATATTGCGAAGATTCTTATTCTATTCAATACACTTGTCATAGTGTTCACCAATTGATGCCATAAACATCATGGCATAAATAAGTTATCCATATACTATATATCAAAGATATATCTCCAAGCTGAAGTGGGGACGATGTTAACTTGAGAAGGTGCTGTTCAATTAAGGGGCTTAGCAAAAGTTTAATGTATTTGTAATAAAACATGATATATCATGAAGAAATTACTGGCGGCTCTGGTCGTTTTAGTAGTCATCACAACTGTTGCGGGGTGTATCGAACCAAAAGAGGCGAGCGCCGCCAGGGTGGATGAGGGCGTACTTGCTGGAGCTGGATGGGTTCAAGAAGGTGATGTACAGAAACAGACCATGGAAGTAAATGTAACTTTGTTCACGCTTGAGATAAACACTGCGATGCTGGCTTATAAGGACAAGGAGCTACAGGATATAATAAGGCGCCATACAGCTGGATTATCAGATGCGACGTCTTATATGATGACCCTGCGAGTGGTATTTCCCCTCAATATTGTTCCGCCGTCCGATATGGTTCTTGATGCGATGGAGGGACAATTCCTGGAGTCTGTAAGGGAGAACGCCCCCGACGTGCAACAAACTGAGGTCAAAACGATTCAAATCGATGCAGGATATGTGGCACATGCCAAAATATACGAGGGCACAGTCCATTATGATGGCGGCTCTATGAAGATAAGGGGAATCTTGGCCATATGGGATGATGGGGAATCTATTATTGTGGTCGGGGCAGTCGTTCCATTAGAGGATGTGACCCTTTTGGGAATCCCTATCGTCAAAATAGATGGTGAGGCAGAGTTTAGGGAAGTTATTACACTGATTCAGAGTGTTGCGTGATAAGATTTATGTGATTCACAATCTCATCAGAGGATACGGATAATGATCAGATAGATGAGGTCTCCGTAGACTGCTGCCGTTATAAATCCTAATGTCAACGGAACCATGAAGGGCAGACTTGGCGTTATCCATATCTTTTCCGGCATTTTGCCCTTCTTTACAAGTCGCTGGAGAGTTTCCACGACCTCCTCGTCTATCGCGATACCTCTGCGACTGAATTTACGGATGACCCGGTCTCCCTGCTCGACGTAATTTTCCATCAGCCTGATATGTTGTCGGTTTTTCAATTCTGATATCTTAGATTTATATCCCAGAAATAGATATGCTGGCTTTTCCAGCAATTCATCTCGGTTCAAGTGGACCAAATTGTAGATGAATATGGAGAACGGAATTACGCTCGTCAGTATGAGAGCGTTTCCGAAAGTGCTGAATGCAAACAGATTAAGTGGCGGAATGCCAGCCAATGGAATTGAATGTTCAAACAATCTGATGGAATGGAACGTTGGAACCACTATTGAGAGCGAGATGATGGCCTTGGCATCCGCTCCACCAAATGCACCCATCTTAAAAAGTACATATACGAATGCGGAAATCAGCATCACAGAAAGCCCAAGGTTGAGAAAAGAGATGAAACCGCGATCGATGAAATCAAGAAGTGCTAAAACCACTCCGATTCCAATCATTGGAAGCCATACCTGGTTTGAGACGCGCCTATTCTTTAGATCAGAATGGCAAGCATAAAGCAGAAATGGAATGCACGCGAGTATTCTCATCATGCCGATATCCAACATTCCGCTCACTAAAATTCTCCATTGTTATGATTTTATGGCTTCTTTGAATCTGGCATCGTACTTTTTCAGAATATCTTTACTCGGTGTTATGTTCATGACACTCAAATAACCGGGGTCATTGTAACTATGCAGTTCTATCCCAATTATATTGATGTCGCGGGATGCTATGAACTTCGTCGCCGTTTCGACCAATGTGTCGTAGATACTTTCTCCAGGGTACCCCGTCATTATTATGTTATTGTCCCGAGATGCCATGCGGATGATCGTTTCAACAAGTTTATATTTGCTTATCGTTGTATGCGGCATCTTCTTCGGTACATCTATTACGAGTGTGGTTGTTTTCTCCGAGTTCAATAGCTCCTTCTCTAATGCGAAGAGCTCATCGATGCTGAAGACGGCTTGGGATATGCCAAAATCACCCAGTCTCTCCGCCAAACCGAGCGCCATATATGTTTTTCCTGAATACTCAGGTCCACATATACATATTATGTTGCCAGCCATATAGATCGATAATATCCTATACAATACTTAAAAAGGTTGCTAAATCATGGCTTGGTGATATAATCCTCTATTTAATCTTTCATAATTTTCCAGATCGATACCAACCCTCCACCCACGATGAATAGCCCGTCAGGACTATCTATCGCACGCATGTCGATCTTTAGTATTTTATCATGTTGAATATCGATGCGAGGTCCAGCAGATATGGTGTAATTGCCGAGCGCCAATCCAACGAATGTGACGTCATCGTCGGTGACCGATGATATGGCTACACCGTCTTTCTGGAGCACTATATCCATCGGGGACCCTGTGATGACCCGTAGGTTTGCATATTCTTTGATAGGGATGATCCTG
>JAJOKI010000016.1 GCA_021129915.1 Methanocellales archaeon
AGTTTTAGCAATTTTTTCCTTTAATTCTTTGCTTAAGTTAACATGTCTTAAAGTATGAGAAAGAGGATATTTGGGTTCGTATTTTGTTTTGTTTTTCATCGCCCTTTCATACAATGACACCAACATCTTCTCAAAAGTGATTATGTCAATTTTTTCGTCTTTTTTAAACTTTTCAAACTCATCTCTCTCGTCCTTTCTTGTAGGTATCCATGGACAGAAAACAACCTTCCGATAACCTTTGCCAATAATTCTCTCAATCTCTTCTATGATTTTGGCATGTTTAAATGTTTTATCATTTATCTCTTTGAGGGTATTAATACATACGGTATAGTCCATCCAAGATTTAACTTCACCAACAATCTTGTCTATTACCTTATTTTCATTATTCACTTTTACTGCAAGAACGTCTATTTCCTTCCACCCACGAGGGATTTTTACTTTATGATTTAGAATTACAAACCACTGTCCACTGTCATCTTCATTCTCTAGATATTCTTTTACCAAATCTTCACCATATTCAGCCATCTATGTAACCTCTGTAGCCTACGGTTATATAAACCTTTTACACTTTTCATCTTGACGCCAACTGTACTACTTTATCCACGCCCCCCAACTCTTGGAATCCACGTATGATCCATCTGATGAACTCCTTGACCTGATCTCTGTAATATATTAGCCGAGAATTGATTACAGCAATTGTCTCTCACTGGATTCCACAATCCGTTTCATTTCATCCTGTAATTGTTGAGGCAGCCCTTTGATATCCACGTCCAAAAAACCCCTGACAATCGCAGCAGCGGACTCCTCCTCGTTTAATCCTCTTGCCATTAGATATTGTATCTCTTCTTCTGCAATTTTTCCGACAGCGGCCTCGTGTGACAAATCGACGCCTTCTTCCAGCCCTTCCAGTTCTGGTATGGCGTGAATCTTGCCGTTCTCTGACAAAATAAGTCCGCGGCATTCCAGATGTGCTTTTACTTCAGGTACTTCTCCAATCAAATGTCCCCTTGCCGTTATATTGCCGCCCTTTGATATTGCCCTGGCGATAAGTTCAGCCTTACTGCCTTTTGCCTTTAAGAAAACTCTGGAGCCAACATCCATATTTGAACCTTCAGAGGCATACAAAATGGTGTTGTACCTTACGGTGGCGTTCTTGCCCGCGCAGTATGTGGTTGGATACATCTGCAGGTCTCTCACCGGTTTCATGCAGATGTAATTGCTCAAAAACACGCCGTTCTCTTCTATAATCGTCCCGGTCCTTGGTCTGACTACAACATCCTTTGCCCAGTTATGGATCATCGTGAACGTTATATGTGCATTCCTCTTCACATAAAATTCAGAAACGCCGACATGCAAACCATTTTTCACGTTATGGGCGGTCGTGCAGCCGGTGATGATGTGAAGTTCGGAACCCTCCTCGGCGATTATGATGTTGTGCACATTCTGCGCCAGGCCATCTTTGCCGATAAACAGGCAGGCTTGCACTGGAAATTGCACCTTAGCGCCCGCCAGCGCCCTCACAAAATATCCATGATTCGATTTTAGCTCTGCCTGCGCGGTGTATTTATCCATATCGACTGCTACATTTTTCCACCAGTAATCCTTCAGCCAGTCATATTTTTCCAGTGCCTCCGTGACACTCATGACTTCTATGCCCTTTTGATTGGCAGACGACTGTATCACAGAATGATCGATCTGAAAAAACGAGCCCGATCTATGCGACTCATCAACATCGACACCCGCGCTGGTAACTTTCTCTCGTACATCAGCGGCCAATTCCTTTAATTTCTTAATTTTGCCATGCTCCTCCGCTCGAGCAGAATATTTGTCCAAGTTTATGTCAGGACCCAGTGCAGCGGGCTTGTCCCTCGCTTTATGCGCCCTCTCTTGAGTATCGCTTATCTCAGGCATCTTGCACACTCCTCATAACCCCTTTCCTTAATCATTTTTAAAAGCCCATCCGGCTTCCCAGAGCAGCGGATCGTGCCATCGATCATGACGTGTCCATGGTCGGCGTTCACGTAATTCAATATATGACCAGTATGAGTTATAATCAGTCCTGATGTATCTCTTATGGTGCAATTAGTTCTCTCCAGCACATCATTTATGGCCTCGCCTACGAGGGTGATATTCACCAAATCCACCCCGGAATCCGGCTCGTCGAGCATGATAAAATCGGGCTGTAGCGCTGCTAATTGAAGCAGTTCAGACCGTTTGGCTTCTCCGCCAGAAAAACCAAGATTGATATCCCTGTCCAAGAACGCAGACAAATTAAGCCTCTTGGCAAGTTCCTCCGCGTTACAATTGCCTGAGCGCGCACAGATGTTGACCATATCCCTTAATTTGACGCCCTTGATAACGGGCGGGTTCTGAAAGGCAATGCCGATGCCAAGTCTAACCCGCTCATCCATTGGCAGGCTTGTAATGTCCTTGCCCTTGAAAAGTATTTTGCCAGATACCACATGATACTTTGGAGCGCCCATGATGGTCAGCAATAAAGACGTCTTTCCCGAGCCATTTGGTCCAAA
>JAJOKI010000087.1 GCA_021129915.1 Methanocellales archaeon
ATTACAGACGACAAACGAAGGGTCGATTGTAATGTGATAGAAGTCATTCGCGGTTTAGATATACCGATAATCCTCGCAACCGGAAATATGGTATGCTTCGCCTCCACTACTGCAAGGCTCATCGGCACCAGCGGTATTGTGATCGCTGAGAATGGCGGAGTCGTAAAGACGGGTTTCGATGGCAAAGAATACGTCCTCGGAGATATCATGCGGTGTCGACGCGCATTTGACATTTTAAAAACGCATTTCAAACTCGAGAAACTCGACTCAGAATATCGAAAAACCGAGATTGCGGTGCGGAGAAATTTTAATTTGGATATGGCAAGAGATATCCTGGATGGAGCCAATCTGGGTGTGAATATGGTAGACAGCGGATTTGCCGTACACATCAAAGACAAACGCATCGATAAAGGGACAGGATTGAAAAAAATCGTAGAACTGCTGGGTTGGTCAACTGAAGATGTCATAGCGATCGGCGACTCTGAAAATGATGTCGAGATACTTCAGATTGCAGGACTGGGCATAGCAGTTGGCAACGCAGACCAAAAACTAAAAACGGCAGCGGACTTTGTGATGGAAGGCAAGTACGGCGCCGGCGTGATCGAGGCGGTTGAGCGGTTTATAATCTGACGATAGTGTGGATTAGAGTGCCGATACTTTTTTATCAACTACGATGTAGTCCTTCACGGCCCTGACAGAGTCAAATGGAATGAGTATAAAACCATCCTCCATCCTGAATCCATCTGTATTTAACGCAATATCGGGCCTGATCACAAGGTCGAGTAGATTGCCCGTCCTGAAATCAGCTATTATATTGTACAGTGTTCCTATTTCTGTCCCATCCATTCCCATGACATGCTTGTCAAACAAATTTTTTGTGAATATCTTTGCCATTTTGGTCACGTTTTAATTTCTACCGATATCCTATATAAGACCTCGCTTCAACAGGCGTGCCGCCTTTGAACTGCTCTTGAATGCGCTCATAATATCCATTTATGCTTTCATTGATGGTCGGTCTTATTTTCTTCAATGCCTCTCTGAAATGTCGCATCTCCACGTGACTGGAATCGAAATCCTCCCTCAAAGCAAGTAGGACTGACTCCCTGCACAATGATTCAATGTCCGCACCCACATACCCTTCGGTAACATCCGCGAGTTCATTGATTTCGACGTCGTCTGCTATGGGCATGTCAGCAGTATGAATTTTAAATATCTCGACCCTGCTGGACTTGCTTGGCGCCCCTACAAACGTCATTCTGTCAAATCTACCTGGCCGCAACAACGCTGGATCGATCATGTCGGGCCGGTTGGTTGCAGCGATTACGATGACGCCTTCCAACTCCACCAGGCCATCCAATTCTGTAAGCAGCTGATTCACAACCCTTTCTGATACCTCGGAACCTTCGTCTACACCGCGTATGGGGGCAATGGCGTCCAGCTCATCGATGAATATGATTGAAGGCGCGCACTGTCGCGCCTTTCTGAAGATATCCCTTATCGCCTTCTCCGACTCACCAACCCATTTAGAGAATAATTGTGGCCCCCTAATGCTGATGAAATTTGCATCCGACTCGTTGGCGATCGCTTTGGCAATGAGGGTTTTGCCGGTTCCTGGCGGCCCATACAACAAAATGCCCTTTGGAGGATGGATACCCATTCGAGTAAATGTTTCAGGACTTTGCAGCGGCCATTCTACCGCCTCGATTATCTCCTGGCGGACATCGTCCAGTCCTCCCACATCGCTCCAGGAGGCTTTTGGTATCTCGATGAAGATTTCCCGTAGTGCTGATGGTTCGACCTCCTTCAACGCATTGAAAAAATCAGCTCTGGTAACGCTCATCTTTTCCAGTATCTCAGGGGGTATCTCAGCCTCATCCAGGTCGATATTTGGTAGATATCTGCGCAACGCCTTCATCGCCGCTTCTTTAACGAGGGCAGATATATCCGCTCCTACAAAACCATGCGTGTGGTCTGCCAGTTCCTCAACATCCACGTCGTCTGCCAATGGCATTCCCCTCGCATGAATCTGCCAGACTTCAATTCGGTCATCCCTGTCAGGCACACCGATTTCAATTTCTCGGTCGAAACGACCCGGTCGCCTCAATGCTGGATCAATCGCATCTACTCGATTGGTAGCCCCTATTACTATGACCTCACCCCGTTCTTCCAACCCATCCATCATGGACAGCAGCTGCGCAACGACCCTGCGTTCGACCTCTCCGGTCACCTCCTCCCTCTTGGGTGCAATCGAGTCGATCTCATCGATGAATATTATCGAGGGTGCCTCTTCGCGTGCCTCCTCGAACACCTCGCGAAGGCGCTGCTCGCTCTCGCCATAGTATTTACTCATGATCTCGGGGCCGGCGATTGAGAAGAAGTTCGCTCCAGACTCGTTTGCAACCGCTTTTGCGATGAGCGTCTTTCCAGTTCCTGGCGGCCCATGCAACAAAACACCCTTGGGCGGTTCTATGCCCAGCTTCTGGAACAGCTCCGGGTGT
>JAJOKI010000006.1 GCA_021129915.1 Methanocellales archaeon
TAAATATGGAAGAACGGTCACATCGGCAGCTGAAAAATATAGCGGAATTTCCTCATCAGACACGTATTTCGGTATTAATGTGATGTTGTCCCCATATTTCGATGTAGCAACCCGCTCAACTACCTCATCTCCGCCCTCCCAGAGCTCCCCAACGATGAGCAGTCTGGAGTTTTTTGCCATCTCTTCCGGCAATCGGTCGAATGCATCGATGAGATATGGTATTCCTTTGTATCTTCTGATCAGCCCAAAGTGGAGAATGACAAACTTTTCTTTTATGCCAAGTGTTGCTATAGCCTTTTTTCTGTCGATTTTTTTGTGGTGATCGTAGAGCCCATGGGGGATGACATGCACCCTGTCAATATCGAGATGATATTTCATCGCTATGAGCTTCTTGTCGAAGTTGGAGTGTACGATATATGCATCTGCTTTGCAGGTCAATAGGCGACCGACTATACGTGAATACAACCTAATCGGCAAAATCGCCTCCTCCAATGGGTCCACGACCTCGTGAAATTCGATGATGAGCTTTGATTTCTGGGATATAGAATTTAACATCTTCAAAAAGAGGTGCATGTGCGCCACCGACGACGTCCACCACTGCAGTATAATCACATCAGGATTTTTCTTTTTGATAAAGCGAAATGCCCCAATCCAGCTCAATGGCGAATTGTAATCCATGCCATCATAAACCGCGATGTTGGGCGAAAATTCGAGGTCCGATATCTTTTTTCCAACGTGCTCTCGCCCCGGAAACAAAAATTGAGGCAATAATTTTCTTAAACAGACCACTGACACGTTATTTGATGTTGATAGTGCGTTAGCGAGGCGAATCGTGTAGTAGCTTAGTCCGCTGATAAATCGTTTAGACGGTCCGACGATGCATATATTTCTCATTGTAACACAACTAATGAAGCGGTGAGGATTTATAAATAGCTCTGGGAGTTAGTCGATTAAAAATAGACACAATATCACTCAGAACTCCTTTAATGCCCCCAAGTCGTTTTGGAGCAACATTATATATTTCATCAAGGTCTAATCTCCAATAGATGTGGACAAGTACGTTTCTGAGACCTGCCAGATTTCAAAAGTTTCCCTGTAAGTCGCCGGCTTTCTCAAATGCGGACTGGATCGATACCAGCATGGCATGGAGCACCATATTCCTCTTGTCCCTATCCCTTTTCAAATCCTCAAGGCCTGTTGACCTGTACCTGCCCCAATCTTTCAAAGCCAACATCGAACTCGTGCTTTGCCCCAATCTTGCCCTCCAATTTCCTCGCAACCCGCATGGTAAAAATTTTTATCAATTGTTACCACTATATTAAACTTTCAAACACCGCGGCCACAATATCTTATGCAAACCACCAAGTATAATTACGAATGTAGATAAAGATGTCTTAGATTTGATACTATGAGGTATAATAACGCACTTGTAACCGGCGGAGCAGGCTTCATAGGAAGCCATTTGGTCGGTCGACTGGTCGAAGATGGTTTAGATGTAACTGTTATAGATAATCTCCATGCCGGGAAGCCAGAGAACTTGGACAGTTCCAAAGGCGGGGCAACATTAATAAAAGGCGATATTAGGGATGTTGAGTTGCTGAAGAGGGTTATCGTGGATGTAGACATTGTGTTCCACATAGGCGCAAACGCCTCGGTGCCGTATTCAGTTGAAAATCCTCGGTACGATTTTGAGACCAACGCGCTCGGAACGTTCAACATACTGGAGGCATCTGTCAATTCTAACGTGAAAAAAGTGGTGTATGCCTCGACTGCGGCTGTCTACGGCGAACCAGAATACATCCCTATAGACGAAAAACATCCTCTGCGGCCGATATCGCCATATGGTGCATCCAAATTAGCAGGCGAGAGCGTTGGCATGGCGTTTAAGGAGACATATGGGTTAAACTTCGCATCCATCAGGATTTTTAATACGTATGGGCCCAGGCAGCCAAGATATGTGATATACGATTTCATCATGAAGCTCAGGAGGGATCCAAAGAATCTCGAGGTCCTGGGAACTGGTGAGCAGGTAAGGGATTATTGCTACGTGTCGGACATGGTTGATGCCTTCATGCTGATGGCTGAAAAGGGAGATGGTATCTACAATGCGGCGGGCGGTGTTCCGACCTCGATAAGGGAACTTGCGGAGCTGATGGTGTCCGAGATATCTCCAGGCGCCGAGATTCAATATGGCGGGAAGACATGGAAAGGAGACATCAACACCCTGATTGCAGATATCACGAAACTGAGGAATCTGGGTTTTGCGCCAAAGGTTGACCTTAGAATTGGTGTAAAAAAGATGATAGAGTGGTTTAATGCTGTCAAAATCTCGAAGAGATAATGA
>JAJOKI010000010.1 GCA_021129915.1 Methanocellales archaeon
ACGAATATTATGAGAAGGCATCATCCCCCTCCAACCGGCGGGAATATGGCGACCGTATCGTTGTCGTCCAGTCTGGTCTTTAGCGTATCGAGGAGTTCTATGCTTTTTCCATTGACGAGTATCTTGACATAATCCTGGAGATCTAACTCTGTTGGATTCTCAAAAATATGTCCTTCAAATTTTTTACCGTACTTATCCACGAGCTTGCGCAAGAGCTCTGCTATATCGTGCGCCTCCATTTCCACCTCTTTTTCATTTGTCGCTTCCCTGAACGTTGCAAAAAACTTTACTTTGACCATGGTTATTGTGGCTGGTTTTTATAATCTAAATCTTGCTAAGATCAATCACATCAAATCCGCCCTTGTCGGAATCCTTCTCTTCAGCGGGTTTATCTGTCATGGACATGAGTGCCATCAATACCATTTGCTTATAATATTCCCGATCCGGCGAATAGTGTTCTACTGCTTTTTTGGCGTCGGGATCTTCCGAGCCAATAGTAGATATGCGTTCCAATGTATGCCTGGCAGTTTCCATAATCCATATATCTCTGGACTCGGCATCTATCACAGATATGGACTCGGGCCTGATGGAAGTAATTTTACCATCACCGGGATCATATACGCTGACCTTTCCCGCGACCGCCACGAATTGCGGCGGCTCGATTTCTGCGAGTGCACGAGTAGCCTCCGGTTGATACTGTCCGGCATATATTGTGAAGGCGCCGGTGGGATCCACAACGCGCGCGCGCCAAAATTCTGCACCAGCCCCTATATCCTCTTTCTCGGTCAGCGTGCCTACGATGAACACCCTATTGCATTTCGCACCAGTAGGGGTCAATAAATAGAGCGGTGCATATTGGTCATCGCTCTCCTTGAATGTCAGATTGGATTCCCTGTATTCCTTGGCGAAAACCCGCTTGGCAACTTCTCTTCTTCCAAATCTTCGATTTATGGGAGGTTCTGTATCCTCAGAGATTTGGGCATGTCGCGGTGCAAATTCCATTGGAATTTCAGCATCCTGCATTATAACGCCTCCACTTGCGCGATCAACTCCTTGATCTCATGGTCCGATGCCACGGGCATTTTTTGAATCTCTTCCACCAACATATAGCGACCGATTTTAGGACCCTGAACCTTGAAGTATCGTCCGACCAGTTTGTCTGCAAGCGCATCTAAAACCACTGAGGGATCCAATGCCTCCGCCACCATCTCCTTTGCACTATCCAGAGTTATGCCGGTCAATGTCTCGATAGTATCCTTATTCAAAAGGATGTCCTGCACGATTTTACCATCGTCTATAACTGCTTTCACTCGCAAGTCATATTTGCCCTCGACCTTTCCATGCTCACCGCAGGAACCTTTGACGAGGGCACGGTTGCACGATTCGCACCGTTTAATCAGGCCAGAACCCGACTGGATATTCATTATCGCACCTGTAATCTCTTCCACAGAAGAACCTACCTCTATATTCTCTTCTATTTCCTGTATCTCGGTGTTCTTGTTGAAGTTCACCTGGAACCTGCCCTGCCACTCATCGGTCACCACATTTTTGAACATGTAGCACTTGCCCTCCTCCACAAGTGGCAGGTCAGATTTTGCCCATTTTGTGAATTTGATGGTACCAGTCTCATCTCCTATCAACCCGGCCTGTGCTATTGATTCGCTCTCAGAGGTCCATAGTTGAACTACTTTTGCCTTCAGACTGACCCATTGTCCTTCGGATTGGATATCTCTAATCTTGACAAGCTCGGGTATGTCCGACTTTCTTAAATATTGGTTAACAACGCTACGCTTTGCTTCATCAACTGGAACGCGATATTCGTTGATCAAAGCGTCCAGTTTGGACTCAATCTCTTCCAGAGGGACTTCTATGTCCATCTCAGAAAAACGAGTCTTTAGCTGTTCAGCTATTTCTTTTATCATGTCTATAATAGTACAAATCATTAATAAATAAAACTAACGATAGCAGTGTGAAAGTAATGAGCGGTCCAAGAATCCTCATCATAAACAACTACGGACAGTTCTGTCATCTGATACACAGAACGATAAGAGACCTGGGTATCGATAACCAGCTGGTAAAAAACACATTAACCACGGAAGAAATCTTAGAAAAGGAGCCGGACGGGCTGATTCTGAGCGGTGGACCGTCCATGAGGTCAATGTGCCCATTCTTGGCATCTGTTTAGGGCATCAATTGATGGCAAAGGCAAGCACGGCGGATATGCAGAAGTGTTAGTTGAAATCCTCGAGGAAGATGATATACTCAAAGGATTGGGTCCGACGACGAATGCATGGGCATCCCATG
>JAJOKI010000113.1 GCA_021129915.1 Methanocellales archaeon
GAGATGATTACCTCTCCATTTTGTGTGTAACTTATTATGGGTAAGATTTAAATAGTGGGGATTAAAAACTTAATTGTATTGGTGGGTAAGATGGAAGTTGCACTGATAGAAAAAAGAGGAAGAATAACAATCCCAAGGGGTATACGGAGAAAACAAGGGTTTGAGGCAGGTACGAGAATCATGATAGGGGAGCAAAAGGACGAGGTAATCTTGAAAAAAACCCCAAGACTTACGGAGCTGTTTGGTGTTGATTCAGACATTCTCATGGGCGTAGATGTGGATAAAGAGGTCGAGGAGCTACGAAGAGTATGGGATAGAAGGCTGGAGAGATTAGAATGAAGACGATAGTTTTCGACACAATGATGTTGCTGAAATTCTTTAAAGGAGAGCGGGGTGCAAAGAGGACATTAGATGCTATGGAAAAAATTGAGAGAGGAGAGATTATCGGTGCGATATCCACGATTACGCTTACTGAGGTCTATTATATTCTTGCAAGAAAGAGCAAAAAGAGAGCCGAAGAAAGATATGATTATCTAGTTGCGTCTGTTTTGGAAAAAGTGCCTGTTGGCGTGGATGTGGCTAAAATAGCTGGTGAGATAAAAACAAAGTATCCCATACCAATAGCTGATGCTGTAATAGCAGCTACAGCCAAGTTCTTGGAGACAAGATATATTTTCACAGACGATGAACATTGTTCTGAGATAGATGGGATAGAGACGCTTACAAGCCTGTGAAACGTTTACAGTTTTGGAGCAAAGTTTGCTTGGGGTAGAAAAGATTATAGGGATGAACGAATAGTTTAGATGTCGAAAGGGTGATAAAAAATGCAAAAAACAAAAAGCGCTCTTGTTATGCCGGGCGATTTTATCGGAACCTCTGAAGAGTTTCTAAATGGTGCTGGAACTTATGAGGAGGCGGGCAATATTTATGCGGCGAACATCGGGATTATCGATATCGATACAAAGGAGATGAGCGCATCTGTAATACCTCGGACGGACACACCATCCGTTCCCAAAGTTGGAGATGTCGTCATAGGGAGGGTCTCAGATCTCAAGAGCTCAGTCGTCCTCGTGGATATCGCGCGCATAAAAGGGCATGAGAATCGAGAACTAGCTACCTCGGATCGTGGCGCGATTCATATCTCGAATATAAAAAATGCATACGTAAAAGATTTAAGCCATGAATTTGGTTTCATGGACATCGTACTGGGAAAGGTCATCGATGCCAAGACGTTGAGACTCAGTACCGATGGCAAGGATCTAGGGGTCATAAAAGCCATTTGTTCCAGGTGCAGAACCGTGTTGAAAAGAGAGGACGACACGCTCAAGTGTCCGGAATGCGAACATATCGAAACCCGGAAGATTGCGGAAGGCTATGGAACTGGTGTGATTTAGGTTTTGGGATTAAAATGGATATAAATATTTTTGAGAGAACCGACGACGAAGTCAGGCTGGAAATTAGGGGAGAGGACCACACACTCTTAAATGCGTTAAGATCAATACTTCTCCAGGACGACCGCATAAAAATAGCCTCCTATGACATCAAGCATCCAGGCATCAGCGACCCCGTATTGTATATACGAACGAAGGACATAGACCCAATTATAGCATTAAATGATGCGGCAACCCTATTGGGTAAACAATGCGATTCATTTAAGAGAAAGTTTAAGGACGCTATTCGATGATCGATGTCCCTTCATTGTCAGTACATGAGGAATTTATCAAGGGTCATTCCTAAAATTGTTCAGTGCCCCCTAATAGATGAGCATCAAACCCGAGCGATGATGGACCGATTATATCTGCTAACGTGGTGTTAATAGGGACTGTTTTCAGGTTGCACAGGCAAACAGGACTGCCGATTATCGCGGTTATGCGGTCGCTGCCAAATCTTAAAAAGGTAAAAGAAGCGCTCGCGAACATGGATCGGTCGGAAGAGAGATGGAATTTAGTTCAGTTTTCGTCCAAAATCGATACTTCAATACACAGGTTTAAATATGATGCATCTCCATGTGGGGGCAGGTGTCTTAGATTGTCCAACATGCAGAAGTTTCGCGATGTAAAGCGGGAGACAAGGAGTATGGTCAACATCGACCCGCTCCAGAGAGGTGGTATACTCACACCAGAGGCAAGGGATGCGCTTCTCGAGTGGGGAGACGGCTACTCCGTCTGTGACTTCTGTACTGGTGCGCTGGACCAGATTAAAACCCCTCCGATCTATGATTTTGTTCACAAAGCGTTACCAGAGTTCTTAGGCACGG
>JAJOKI010000094.1 GCA_021129915.1 Methanocellales archaeon
ATCTCTCGTCGCGATGGATAGTTGTTTGTACTTATATGAGCAACCGCAGTCCACTCCAAACGCAACAGCGTGGTCATGGTTGCCCCGAACAGTTCTATGCGCATTCTCTCTTACAAACGCTAAACACTCTGCTGGATTTGGTCCATAATCGACCACATCGCCCAAAACCAGCAGTTGGTCATAGTCTTCTTCAATAGCATCTATGCTCTCGAGATTTGCATGTATTTAGCATTCCGTGCATTCGCCTTCGAGTTGTTCGGCAAGTGCCCTTCGATCTTTTTATGATCTCCATGATCCTTGGATCGGAGACTTTGTACATTATTTTTTTACCCGCTTGTCTGCTTTGCACCAATCCACAGTCTTTCAATGTCCTTAGATGGTGTGAGACGAGAGATTGTTCTCCCACAACTTTCCTCGCCAAGTTTTCTGACCAAAAAATATAAAAGCACATATGAACTAAGTGCAATGTAGCGATCATTATGGAATATGAGATAACAGGAGATAATCTGCAGCTGGTAACAATCAGCCTTAAAGCAGGCGAAACAGTCTATGCTGAAGCAGGAGTTATGAATCACATGAGCGATAATATAACCATGCAGGCTAGGTCAAGAGGCGGCATTATGAAAGGATTGAAACGGATGGTTACCGGGGAATCGTTCTTCATTACAGAATTCACCGCCAGTATGGGAGATGGATATGTTGCTTTTGGCGGCAACGTCCCAGGCACGATAGAGGCGATACCGATAAGTGCTGAGAAGGATTTTCTTACTCAACGGGATGCTTTTCTATGCGCCGAGGCCGGTGTGGATATGGATATCGCATTTACCAAAAAGCTGGGAGCGGGTTTTTTTGGGGGCGAAGGATTCATACTTCAAAAACACAGCGGACAGGGAACGCTTTTTGTCCATGCTTGCGGAGATTTTGTCATCAAGGACCTAAAGCCAAATGAAATCCTGAAGGTGGATACGGGTTCGGTTGTGGGATTTGATTCCACGGTTCAGTATGATATTACAAGGGCTGGCGGCATCAAAACCGCCATCTTCGGTGGTGAAGGGCTATTTTTAGCTACGCTCAAAGGGCCGGGAAAGGTTATCATTCAATCCATGAGTCTTGCCAATCTGGCATGTGCATTGAGACCATTTCTGCCAACGGGAACTAGTGGTGGCAGTGGTTTGTCTGTTGGCGGTCTACTTGGTAAGTAGTAACCATTGCTTGACCAAATGCATCAAACTCCAATAGACATATTTCAAGCCATAAGCTATCTGTTTAAATCTATGCGATACATAGAATTTAGTATCTCCAATCCTCTCTCTAAAATCCACTGGAACCTCTCCTACTTTCAGACCTGATTTCCAGGCATTATATGTCAAATCATATTCGATATCAAAGCCGTTGGCAACTATATTTGGTGCTATCGTTTCTACTGCCTTTTTGGTAAATACCCAGTAGCTGGTCTGGATATCCGATAGTTTCTGCCCGTACATGCGCGAAACGATGCCCGAGGTGAGGGCGTTTATGAACACCGAAAACCATCCAAGATATTTTCTCTGTTTGACTATATCCCTGCTGCCCAGCACCACGTCAAGGTCGTTGTCCCCAAGAAATTTTAACATCCGTATTATCTCTTTTGGGTCATTGGTATAATCGGCGTCGATTATCCCCAGATGGTCATGCCCCGCTTTCAAAAACTCTTCCATCCCGGTTCGAATGCCGCATCCCTTGCCCTTGCCATATCTCTGTGTGATGAACCGCCATCCATGCTGCATGGCGACCTCTTTCGTGGAGTCCGTGGAGCCCCCGTCTACCACCAGGACTTCAAACTCTCCAGGCATCTCATTCGCCAATGCTCTTAACGCCTCCTCCTCGTTTAGAGTTGGTAGTAACAGAAGCAAATTCATATCATACTTCACCTTCACTTTATATTTGTGATCCAATGGGGTTTAAGTATATGTGAATCTTTCGATGCAGCGATGAAGAAGGTCTATGAAGATAGGTTGCTGCCAAGAGGAACTAGAATCAAAATAAGTAAGTGGAAGGATCACCACCAAATTGAAATTTACGGTGCAGGTGAAGACGGTAGATGCGCATTTTGTGAGTACTTCGTGCAGATGCTTGGGGAGGGTAAAACAAAAAGATACAACTGCCCTTTTCATTGAAATTTCATACTCATCTCAATCAGTTTGAGAGATATATTTTTATTATCTCGATTTAAGCGAAAGATTGGCTAATGCATGGAGCGAATTC
>JAJOKI010000054.1 GCA_021129915.1 Methanocellales archaeon
TTCATGGAAACGAAGAAGTGTTCATTCTGCAGCAATCCAATCGAAATAGGAACTGGCAAAATGTTCGTAAAAAGAGATGGAAGCGTTTACTATTTTTGTTCATCCAAATGCGAGAATAATATGGGCCTTGGGAGAGTTCCCAGAAAGCTCAAATGGACCAAATCAAAGTGAGAGATACCATGGAGCGTACTTTCTTAATGATAAAACCCGACGGAGTTCAGCGCGGCTTAGCTGGGGAAGTCGTCTCTCGCATTGAACGGCGTGGCCTGAATATCATCGCACTTAAGATGGTTCAGGTGGATCATAAAACTGCGAAACGACATTATGCCGAACATGCGGATAAGCCGTTCTTCGATTCACTGGTCGATTTTATCATGTCAGGGCCGACCATTGCAATGGTCATTGAGGGCAGGAATGCCATATCTATAACACGGAGCATGGTAGGTGCGACAGACCCTTCAAAAGCCGCCGCAGGCACAATTCGTGGCGATTTTGCACTCGACATCACACAAAACATAGTTCATGCATCTGA
Organism: Methanocellales archaeon; assembly: GCA_021129915.1. Classification (GTDB taxonomy): domain Archaea; phylum Halobacteriota; class UBA148; order UBA148; family JAJOKI01; genus JAJOKI01. The sequence continues at coordinate 533 of JAJOKI010000054.1, forward strand.
CTCTCCAGAGTCGGCAGAGAGAGAAATAGCCATCTATTTTGATGATGTAATTTAATATTCTTTCTCTTACAACATATTCCTTATATGCTTATATATCTCCAAGACACTTTTATATCGATTAGAGAATGGTGAAAAACCGAAAGGAATTACGGACGCCCATCGTGTGCGTGATGGGGCATGTAGACCATGGCAAGACATCATTACTTGACAGGATACGTGGTACGTCGCTCGCAGAAGTTGAGGCGGGCGCCATTACTCAACACATCGGGGCTACCGAGATACCGCTGAGTTACATCAAAGAGATATGCGGTCCACTCATGGGAAGTGAGTTTAAAGTCCCAGGACTGCTTTTTATCGATACCCCTGGACATCATGCATTTACAACGCTGCGGAGCAGGGGTGGAGCACTTGCAGATATAGCAGTAGTGGTTGTCGATGTTAACGAGGGTTTTCTGCCACAAACAATAGAGGCGCTGAAAATCCTGCGCCAATTCAAAACTCCTTTTGTGCTCGCGGCCAACAAGATAGATCGAATTCATGGGTGGTATCCACATGAAAACGAGTGTTTTATGGATACATACAAACGGCAAAGTGAGCGAGCGACGCAGGTGCTCGACGGGACCATCTATCGGTTAATCGAGCAGTTACACAAAGAAGGATTTAGCTCAGACAGGTACGACAGGATCCGTGATTTTCGAACAAACATCAGCGTGATTCCGATTAGTGCCAGGACGGGGGAGGGGCTTCCAGACCTCCTAATGCTCTTAATCGGCCTTGCACAGCGATTTCTTGAGAACGACTTGCAAATCCAGCGTCAAGGTGCAGGTGTCGGAACGGTATTAGAAGTCAAAGAGGAAAAGGGATTGGGCACAACCCTTGATGCCATATTGTACGATGGCGAGTTAAAGATAGGAGACACAATCATAATCGGTAGTGAAGAGGAGCCGATTGTGACAAAGGTGCGTGCATTATTGAGGCCGCGCCCCCTTAGCGAGATACATTCAGAAGAACGGTTCCGCCGAGTTACCAATGTGACGGCTGCCTCTGGAATAAAGATAACTGCACATGGCCTCGAAAAAGCACTTGCAGGTTCACCGCTCTATGTGGCCAAGGACGAAAAAAATATACCGCATATTATGAACGAAATCCAGTCCGAGTTGGATGGGGTGACCATCCAAACCGACGAAGTCGGCGTGATTCTCAAAGCAGATACGATTGGATCACTGGAGGCCATGATAAACGAACTGAGAAATAACAAAATCCCAATACATAAGGCCAAAATAGGAAATATATCCAAACGGGATATCATCGAGGCGGCTACTATAAATGACCCCTATTTAGCAGTTGTAATGGGATTCTGTGTCAGTATGTTATCAGATGCGAAGGAGGAGGCATTAAAAACCAACGTTCAGGTATTTCAGAACAACGTGATATATCAGTTAATCGAGGATTATAACGAATGGGTTAAACATAAGCGGTCGATATATGAGAAGGAACAGCTGGAAACGATTGTCAAGCCCGGCAGGTTTCGGTTGCTGCCTAACTGCGTATTCAGACAGAGCAAACCAGCGATCGTTGGTGTTAAGG
>JAJOKI010000058.1 GCA_021129915.1 Methanocellales archaeon
GGATGATTTATTGGGAATAAAGGTTGATCTTGTAATGATATGAAAAGAGAAATTGGCGACTTTATCGAAGATATTATTGATGCAATGACCAAAGCAACAAAGTTTGTTGAGGGTGTATCTTATGAGGAATTCACCAAGGATGATAAGACTATTTTCGCCGTTATTAGAGCTATTGAAATAATTGGAGAGGCTGTAAAAAATATACCTGATGATACAAAGAAAGGATACCCCGAAATTCCCTGGAAGAGAATGGCTGGAATGAGAGACAAAGTTATTCATGGATATAAAAGTTGTGTGGAATACAGTTAAAGAGGAGATTCCAGAAGTTAAATCATTGTTCGAGAGAGAGAGTGAGAATGATATTTTTTAGCAGGCTTGGGCACTCTGCGGTGCTTCGCAAAAACTTCTTTTTACGCTTAAAAGGAATAATATATTAAATCACGCATCGACCCCGCGCTCTTTCTATCGGCCGTCGCGCACATACCTCACCAGGAACCTCCAGCGGATATTTGCCCGTCACACACCCCAGGCACAGGTCCCTGGCAGGAATTCCAATGGAGTCGACCAGCCCGTCGATGCTTATATACCCAATCGAATCGGCGCCAAGCGCCAATCTGATATCTTCAATACTCTTGTTGGAAGCTATCAACTCTTCACATGTTGACATATTGATTCCAAAATAGCAGGGCGAGATGATGGGGGGGCTTCCCACCCTTATGTGTACCTCATTCGCACCAGCGCTGCGTATCAGGTCGACGATTCGCCTGGATGTCGTGCCTCTGACGATACTGTCGTCGATTAATGCCACCCGTTTGCCTTTTAGGTTAGACCTGATGGCATTCAGCTTCAGTTTTACTGCGGTATCTCGCATTTCCTGACCTGGCATGATGAACGTCCGTCCTACATAACGGTTTTTCATCAGCCCCTCTATATAATCCAAACCCGATTTTATCGAGTATCCGATGGCGAACGTGATGCCGGAATCCGGTACTGGACATATTACATCCACCTTTCCATCGTGTTCATCTACCAATGTCTCTCCTATGCGGCGTCTCACATCGTACACGAGCTGTTCATCGATGATGGAGTCTGGCCTGGCAAAATACGCGTATTCAAAAAAGCAATGTGCGAAATTCTTGTGGCGGCATATCTGGTGACTCTCGATTTCGCCATCTTTCAATATTACGAGTTCGCCTGGGCGCACATCTCTGATGAGAGTGCCGCCCAAAACATCTACTGCGGCGCTTTCAGACGCGACGATGTACCCGCCGTCTATCTTGCCGATGCATAATGGTTTAATGCCCAGCGGGTCTCTAACCGCAACCACCATATCATCGACGAGGAGTGTTAGTGAATATGACCCTACCAGGCACTGCATCAAACGATGAAACGCCTCCACAAAGTTCGATTTGAGCAGTTCCTTGACGAGTAGATGTGCTATCACCTCTGTGTCGGAGTTTGTTATGAAAATTCGTCCTTCTGCCTCCAGCTCAGCTTGTAGTTCGTTAGAATTTATCAGGTTGCCGTTATGCGTGATGGCAATGGTGCCGTCTTTATAGTTGATGAGCAATGGTTGACTGTTCTCGATTCTGGAGGCGCCAGTGGTCGAATATCTGACATGGCCAATTCCAAGAGAGCCTTTTAATGAGTCCAATTGTTTTTTGTTAAAAATCTCCGATACCAGCCCCATTTCCTTGATGCCTCTGACATGCTTGCCATCATGAGTTGCAATGCCAGCGGATTCTTGACCGCGATGTTGAAGTGCATATAGTGCATAATAAATGAATAAGGCGGCTGAATTGACTTCACAGGAGGGTTCGAGTGCAACACCAACCACGCCGCATTCTTCACGCAATATCAGTCACCCAAAGTATTTGTTATGTTCGGCTTTAACGCATCTTCACCGTTTTTTTGGTCCAGCTGTACCCGCGCATCTTGCTCGTTTTTCCAAATCCGCAT
>JAJOKI010000050.1 GCA_021129915.1 Methanocellales archaeon
TGCGCTTAATTGAATAATTCAACCGCTTTCCTACGATTCCAGTAAATATCTTTTTCAAAGTTAATCATAACTTCACATATGCCCAGATTCTTAGAAGTTAGGAATTGAGTATTGAAATTATCAATATTCTCCCTAATTTTTTCCTTTTCCTCGTTGGCAAAACTCAACTCTTCATTCCGAGAAATAATCTGATATCAGAAGCATCTACCTGCTTTTTCAATTCACTGGGGTAAGATGCAAAATCCAAATAAAAATCTTCTTTATCCCACTCACTTAATAAGTCAAGATATGGTTCTATAACGTATGAAATATCTTTTGATAATTTATCAGTTTTTGTTGAAAAAATAAATGTACCCTTCACATAATCTTTAATATTCCAATCTTTAAGAGTCATAATTGCCCCAAATGAATCTCCTCTTAATACTGTATCAAAAAGCAATACGATTTTCTCTTCATCCCATACTAATTCTCTTTGGATCACCGGCAAAACAATTTCTTCCTTTTGAATCTTTTCGACTGCATCCATTATTCTCAAGTCTTCCCAATTTGCCATATAGTTCACCTCCTAAATTTTAAAATGGTGCACAACTTCGTTATATACGACATTAATATCACATATCCCTCCAAATTAGTATTATATCCGAACCCATACTTTATATCTGTGGTCTTGCTGCTTTTATGCCCCAACTCTTGAATGCATGATGCCAAAATAGTTGCCTCTGAAGAAGATATCATCGAACCAGCAAAACAGGGATATAATTGTCAACCAATAGGAAACAATAAATGGTTATTGAGAAAATGATGAATACAAAAATACGTTTTAGGAGAAAGGGCTGAGAACATGAAGACACTATTAATTCATCCTTTGTGTGAAGGGGAGATATATCAGCGCTTTCTCGGATTGGTTGCGCCGCCGATTGGATTGGCGTATGTGGCGGCGGCGCTTGAAAACGACGGATACGACGTAGAAATCATCGATATGCCTGCCGAGGAAAAGGACATTCTCGATGTCAAAGAGGATATTAAGAGGTTCAAACCGGGCGCAGTCGGCGTTTATTGCGCGACATATCGTGTGCCATATGCAAATCAAGTTGTGAACGCTGTTAAAGAGGTGGACCCTGATATCAAAACCCTGATGGGGGGCCCCCACGCATCGTTGCTGGGGGGTGATTGTTTGGAGGGAAATCCCAATCTGGATGCAGTGATTTGTGGCGATGGGGAGCTCGCCGCATCTGAATTGATTCGTGCGTGGGAATCTGGCAGTGACCTTGCTAAGGTCGGTGGAGTGATTTTTCGAGAAGACGGACGGATCATTAGAAATCCTCCGCGAGAGCCAGCAGACATAGATTCCATCCCCTATCCTGCAAGACATCTGTTGCCGATGGACCGGTATCGGCTTTTTGGAGCATTCAAACTGGGCACCATGATATCCAGCAGGGGGTGCACTCATGGGTGCCATTATTGTAGCGTCGCCGCGATATATGGCAGGAAGTGGAGGGCGCGCAAGCCAGAGCACGTCGCGGATGAAATGAAGCATTTATGTGACGACTACGATGTCGACATGATCATGTTCATGGATGATAACTTCGACCTGGATAAAAAACGGGTCATGACACTCTGTGATGAAATAACAAAACGCGGGCTGAATATCACATGGGGGTACCAGAGCGCGACCGTGATCAATGATGGGGAAATGTTGAGGAAATTGCGAAATGCAGGATGCCGCATTCTGACATACAGCATCGAAACGTCATCGCGCAAGTCCATCGATGTGATGAAGAAGAATATCGACATGCAGCAGATCAGGGACGTATTCCAGATATCCGGGGAGCTGGGCATGGTACGGATTGCTAACATCATTCTCGGTCTGCCAGGGGAAACCAGGAAAGACGTAGAAGAGAGCATAG
>JAJOKI010000031.1 GCA_021129915.1 Methanocellales archaeon
TGGGGATGATGTTAACTTGAAATGGTGCTGTTCAGTTAAGGGGTATAAGTTAACACTACCCCCCACTCATAGAAATCATTATTAATCATTAATATTATAATGCGCTTAGAGGAAAGCATGGAAAACGGGAGAACGGTCGCCATCAGAGATGCGCCACAGAAGAGGGAGCTGGTGTTCTTTCAAGATAACTGTACTGGCTGTGGAATGTGCTGTGAAGTATGTGTATCAAATGCAATACAGCTCGGACCGACCGGGGCAATCGCAAGGGGCATCGTGGATGCGGCACATCTGGCCGTAAATGAAGATTGCACTCTATGTGGTCTATGTGCCCGCATCTGCATGTTCGATGCACTCGCACTGTATATTGGTGGTGTGAGAGAAGAATACGATACACTCGGAAACGTTGATGTGAAGGGCGGCTGCAAATTTTGTAAATTGTGCGAGGAGGTCTGCCCCAGGGATGCCGTCATCGTGCATCGGACCATGCCAGACATGGGAGAACTGGTGAGTGGTGAATTCAAGGTTGATATGGAGAAGTGTATTTATTGCGGGATTTGCCAGGACATATGTCCGACCGGGGCATTAACGGTTGAGCGGGGGGGACTGAGCGCAAAACAGAGGGGCGTTTCAGAAGACACACCGGCGAGGTTTGAGCGAATAGAGCTGGATGAGAGCAAATGCGTTTTATGCAGAATATGTGCGCGCGCCTGTCCTACTGATGCTCTGACAGTAGCTCGAGATGCATGCGATGATAAAATCAAAATCACCGGGGAAGTGATCATAGACAATAACACATGCTCATGGTGTGGTTGGTGCGAGGAGGTGTGCCCTGAGAAGGTCATCGAGGTCCAGAAACCGATTGAAGGAGACATTGAAATCGATGTGAAGAGGTGCCAGGGCTGCGGCACATGCGTAGAAATATGCCCGTGCGATGCGCTCTATTTCCCATTGACCGAATATATCAAAATCGAAAAATCATATGCGCTGGATAAGGGCTGGAGCAAGCCGACTCGACCGCGCACAATTCCTGTCGCAGTTCAACTGAAGGTCGATAAACAGCGGTGCATATTTTGCGGTGCCTGTGCGAACGCCTGCCCCATCGATGCGATCAAAGTCACACGGAAGATGATAAGGATGATGGATGCGCTCCCGAAACCCACACAAAAGGCGCTCGGCAAATTCCTGTTAACAGAGTTAACACGATAACGGAGGCGTAACATGGAGTTCATATTGAGTACTGGTAGAAGCATATGGCAGGGCGAGGGTATCGAGGCTGGCTGTGATTCTAAGTTATACTTTGATGCCTGCGCAAGAGTCGAAATGGACCCAGATGACATGATGTGTCTTGGTCTCAAGGAAAATGATGCCGTTAAGGTGAAGACGAGATATGGCGAGGTCGTCGTTTATGCGAAAACGTCTACACAGACGCCACATCGTGGGCTGATATTTATGCCATTTGGCACATGGGCTAACATCGTCGTCCAGCCGTCGACCGAGTGCACAGGTATGCCAAACTGTAAGTGCATTCCTGCAACGATAGAAAAGACCGATGAAAGGGTTTTGGGCGCCCACGAAGCAATAAAAATTTATTATGCCGATGGAGAGTGGGAAAAGAGGGCAGAGGAATTGCTATGATATACATTAGGTGTGAAGATGATGCGCGAAATTAAAAATGTACCATGTCCCTTCTGCGGATGCCTGTGTGATGATGGCGTGGTCATAGTCGATGACGACAAAATCATCGGGACGAGAAATCTGTGCAGGATAGGGCACCAAA
>JAJOKI010000018.1 GCA_021129915.1 Methanocellales archaeon
TGAACACTATGACAAGTGTATTGAATAGAATAAGAATCTTCGCAATATTTGCGACTATACTGATGTTGGGAACGCTGGCAACGCCGGTGAGTGCATACAAAGGTGCAGCAAATGGCGTAGACTATACGCCAGATGAGCTATACGAGCTATATCACAAGTACAACATTACAGAAAATGACATAAAATTTGCAGAGGGCAGATTGCCCCACTATTTAGAGGGGACGGCCTTAGATGGTAAGGTTTTGGCAATGGGGAGGATAACCCTGGAAGGGGACGAAGTTGTGGTAACCGAATGGATAGACCCACTTGCCTATGAGTATTTCTCGGAGAAGGGTTTTAAGGTGATGAGTCATGAGGAGTGGCTTGCTATAGAAGAGGGGGCAATAGAGAGATACATCGAGAGATTTGGCGTCGACCCAGCAAATCCAAAAATAGATATTGTGGATGGAGTTCCACTTCCAACAGAATACGTTAGAGAACTCGTCAAGAGCGGAAAGATAAGCCCTGGATCAGACGCAGAGCCCTTAGCGACCACGTCAAGTTCGTCAAGTTCTCCAGAAGGTCCTTACGCTAGACACGATAGGTTACACGTGTGGATTGTTGCAGCAGCAAACCCAGAACATAAGCCAACACAGGCATATCTGACTGATACTGTTAATGCTCTAGGGAGGTTTTTCCAGTTTGGTGTAGGTGCAATATATTTTTACCATGTAACAACATGGTGGGACGCAAGCGATGTCTCGCCGCCACACAGTGCGCACGAACTGCGTAAAGATATTATACAAGATATGGACGGGGTGAGAGACGACCACAATGACAAAGATCCAGTTAACGACATCGTGATGGGCTGGGTTAATTACATGAATCACAATGGCATAGCATGTGGGAATGGATTCTTCAGCGTTTGTGCGGTTATGGCTAGTGGGGTGAATTGGCGACACGACATTATTGCTCAACACGAAATCGCTCACAACTTCAATGCACCCTGTCACGCATTCTGGCCAGTATGGTGTGTAATGAGCTACTGGGCGGCCGCTCCCCCACTCTCCTACGATGGATGGTGCACCGATTGCTGGTGGATAGTGTGGGGCAACATAAATGGGGTGTGGGAATAACTATATAACTGTTCCACACCACTTTATTTTTTAAGGCGTAAAAGTCAAGACATGAAAGCGATGAACCACCAGGCCAAAAAGGAAAAGCGAAGGATATATTTCCTATTTTTTATCTTAGGTATCGTATCCTTCTGTATATCCGTCCCTCTTGGCTTATTTTTAGAGGATATCATAGAAGGACTTGAAACGATATATTTTATTTTATTGGTTTGTCTTGTCCTATTTGCCATTGGATTATATATTTCTAAAAGACGAACTCTTGGTTTTGCACTTAAAGCATTTACAATCTTTTTCATCTCACTCATCCTAATGTCTGGTGCTACTATCGCGTGGTTTGCCTACACTGCCACTGATGTATTACATATAGAAAGATTAGATTTCGAACCCGAGCACTATTTCGAATTGACCGAAGAGAGTTTAGATAAACATCCATTGCTACGCGAAGCTTTGGAAGAGATGGAAAGGCAAGGAAAAGACTATGTATTATACGAAGTGCCAAATGGTGAAGGTCACGCTATATTTAACTACTTGAGCCAGAGTGTCTTTAAGTACGAAGGGGACTTCTATGGATTTGCGCTTGTGGTATAGATGCAAATATAAGGTAGGAGGAGAGCAAAAATGGTGATAGATCCCACATT
>JAJOKI010000009.1 GCA_021129915.1 Methanocellales archaeon
ATTTTTCATATCCTATATTAACGTTACGACTTTGGTTCCGTGGCACCAAAAATCTAATCACCAATCGCGGTTAACATTGCGGGCAGTACCGCCTCGATTTTTCTATAATTCCAAAGAGTTTTTCGTTCTCTTCGAGGTATGGCAGGATAAGACTCCAATCTGCCGACTTGAACGGAGTAAATCTTCCGCCATTAAGTTGGTCCTCACTTACCTTGTGATGCGGGTCCCTTAAGTATATTGCACCCCCTGAGGCAAGAGAAAAGATAATTGAACTCCGTTCAAAATGACAAAACCGCCCCCACTGAGCGGATCTCCGGCCATAAACGATTCAGCCAAATAGTCCAGGCACGTACCGTTAATCACTACTCTGGGACGTCCAACGGCGTTGATCAATGGCCGACCTGCAGTATTGCCAAGGACATATACTTCTCCCCCCTTTGCCCCATACATAAAGGCTTGCCAGATTTTAATATCTGTCCAACTTGGTCTTGGGCAGTTCCATGTATATGCATCTCCACTCCATCCACTCCAGAACCCAAATAATCACCAGAACTGCCATAGACATCTATTCTAACACCTTCTATCCCTGGCCCAAGTCCACATCCAAAAAACCTCTGTCCATGATGATTATAGGTTATAAATCGCCTCCATCCTGCCCTATAAGCATCGACTAAGAACTGGGAAGCACTATCATCTCCTTCGGGTGCGAATCCCAGTATGTCGATGACCAGTATCTGACCGTCTGCCTCTGATTTTTTCAACAGATGTCTTTTATCCCAGTTAATGCGGGTGTAGATGCTGTTCGACTTAACGTCAATAGATGAGATGGAATTGAAAATCTCGTACAGACCATCTTCGAGCCTTTCCAGAATTGAACTCCTATTTTTGCCCCTTGTGTCGTATCTGCGATCAATGAGATTGGTTAAAATATCTATGGCAAATGCCCTTTCTCTATCTCCTTCTGCTGACAGCCATACCATTTTCTGGCAAAGCTCATCGTAGTCGATTTCTCTGGAATTCTGGACCAAATACGTCAAAGCTCGCTGGTAGAATCGGTTTTAATATGTCTCGCAATTTCACTCCCCATATCCTTGCCTGAAGTTTTACCCCTCTTATGATGTATCTGTTCTTTCTATGGTGACGACTTTACCGAACTTATCCGTACAGACTACGTCTTTCTTCATAGAGCCGCTGACGGTAAATATGAAGGCAGCGTCAATTGCCTGTTTTTCGGATGCAATCATGCCTATCTTCACGTCATCCCTCTCCTGAAGAGCGAATACCTGTGGCCTGAGCATCGAGGTATCCGTGATGCCTATCAGCTGGAGCTGTGATGAAAAACCACGGTCCATCCGGCGAACCGTGCATGTGGCAGACCTGTATAGCTTTATATATTTTCTTTTTCTCCTCATGGCTTCGATGATATATTCCAGAGGATAATCGTATATTCTATTCCACAGGTCAAATAGTAAAACAGAGGCTTCCGTGTCCGTAAGAAAGAGCGGATAGATGTTGCGCTGTCTCAGATACTCGCTTATCGAGTGATAGTTGGCAAAATCTCCGTTGTGTACGAGCGCTTCATTCAACCCGATAAAAGGATGAGCACCACCCGGATGCCAAACGCGGCCTCTGGTAGGATAGCGCTGATGACCTATCCAAATATGTGCTTCCACATCTTCGAGTTGATAATAT
>JAJOKI010000097.1 GCA_021129915.1 Methanocellales archaeon
CCTGTGACTTGCCTGGCTTTCGTCCACAGATAGGTTGCCCAGCCCCCTATGAGGATGAAATCCACTTCTCGACTCAGCTTTTGCAGAACTTCCCAGCTCTTCTGCGTCAGAAGCTCACTCCAGTACTGCATTTATTCTATCCTCCAGCGCTTTGATAAACTCGCCAGCATACCAGGTGTTGATCTGGCATGCTCTTCTCGGTTTCGATCGCGCCATCTGCTCTCGTGCTGTAAATAATGTCTTTTGGAACATATGGAAATTCATCGGATTGACCTTTACAGTACCCATCTTAACCAGCGGCTTGAGAGCGTGATTGACCGTACTCAGAGAGATGTCCAGCACCTTTGAAAGCTCCTGCTGCGTAGCTACCCTGCTCTAAAACTCGGTAAAGGATTTCTCTGTACACGAACTCCTTCTTTTTCATGTTCGAATTTCGAAATCTCATAGTATGCCCATCTCGGTCAGACGCTCAGGGAGATATGTGTCCGTCACATAGTCAAGCCCATACTTCGCTAACGACTGCTGCTCGCTCTTCTTGTTCAATTCCAGCTGCAGGTTGATCTCATTCTTCCAGAATTCCGTCTCAAATCTGGGGTCTGACAATTCCGAGTTCAGCGCCCTTATGTCCTGATCCGTCAGCTTATCGGTCGGCAGTTTGTAGTTGACTATATCGGATGGGCGAATGCCGATGAACTGCGCTGCAGGGGTCGCCATGTACTCCGACATGTGGGCGCTTTTGATGGACCCATACGCTACCGAGGCGAAAATACGGTATGACCACGGGTCTCCATCGGTGAACACCACCACCGGTATCTTCAGCTCTTCGTTCAGCCGTTTGAGAAGGCGCCTTGTGCTTCTGGCAGGCTGCCCTTTGAGGTGCACGAGAATCGTATCAAATTTCTCATCAAAACCGTTCTCGATCAACCTGTCCCACATACCACCGGTTTCTATTGCTATGATCATCTTGGCGTCGTGTTCGAGGAACTCGAGCTTGTCCACATTGTTTGGAATCTGGTAGCCAGCTTCTCCAACATCATCCTGACAGTGGAACGTCTTTGTACCGCGTCGGGTCTGCTCCTTGATCTTGATTGGGCCAATGATTGAGGCTCCATCCTCTTCCGGCCGAATATGGAAGTTTTCACGCTGCAGCTCACTTATGATTTCAATATCCTCTATCAACCGGTCGCTTTCTTGTTGTTCCCTGAATTTTGCCAGACTCCAATTTTCAGATATGTAATACAATTCTCTCAGGGTGGATGACCTTGCCTGGGCCAATTGCATATTTAAAAATTCAATCAAGTATGATGTCTTCAGTAACTGATATGCGCCCCTGACGGTTTTCGCACTCCTGATACTCTCCCGGCCGCCATATACCCACACCTCTGACTCCTCGTTGTATTCTATGTTGGTTTTGGTTCGGGTCGGCAGATTGAGATGCGGAATCTGCTCGCTTTGTAGTTGACCGTAAAATCCCCCTATGATGTCGAGCAATTTCGTCTTCGTCAGTTCGTCCTTTCCCATAGTTTTCGCTTCTGCACTCATTCTTCTACCACCTCTTTAGGCTCTAAAGCTGT
>JAJOKI010000121.1 GCA_021129915.1 Methanocellales archaeon
TACCACATGATACTTTGAAGCGCCCATGATGGTCAGCAATAAAGACGTCTTTCCCGAGCCATTTGGTCCAAATAAGGCGTGTAATTCTCCTTTGCCTATATTCAGATTCACGTTATCCAATATCTGTTTGCCGTCGACTGTGACCGTCAAGTTGTCAATTTTAAGCATGCGAAACCACCCATGGTCAGCGTTGTTAACCAAACTTAAATGTCATACCATATATACTTCATCAATATGAAGCCATCTCTGTGCATCGTGTGCAAAGGAAAGGGCTTGTGTGGGCGACCGAAATGTCCAATACTCTCAAAATTTCAGGCGACCGAGAAACTCCCACCCCTTGGTGATGACGTCTTTGGCGCATCCCCGCCATCTGTTTTTGTCGGGCGGATGGGATATCCGAATATCCAGGCAGGTCCATTGGTCCCCCCACAAATAAGCAGCAGTGATGCGCAGATTTACGACAGTCCGCAGGAGTGGCTTAACAGGGGGATAGAGGACATCATCGGATTGCGCTCGAATCTGGTCAGGTCTAATATCAAGCTGAACATCAAAGATGCTCGCACACTGGACAACAAATTCTTGGTCAAGACCCACGAACTCGCGATGGCAGATACGCCAGTGGATACTGAGGTCTGGTTCGTGAAGCCGCCCAAAAGGGAGTTGCGCTTTGATGACGTGTTCGCACCGATGGGACCGTCCGGCCAGATTAAATCGCTGGACATAACTGAAAATCCATCGGTTCCGCAGAGTGTTGACCGTCTTACATCCGATACAGATGCTTTGGCCAGGGATGCAGTTGTGGAGTTGCACGGAAGCGGCATTTCGGTTTATCACATCTACAGACTGTTCTCGATTGGGTTGCTGGGGAAACAGAATGCTCGACGGCTCGTTCCGACAAGGTGGTCTATTACAGCAACGGACGACATCCTTGGCAAGAAACTCATTGCAGATTTAAGGGATATGCCAATACTTGGCGGCATCAAGGTCTTCAGTTCTCAGAAATTGGGCAACCGTTTTGAGATACTCCTGCTCCCGCGCATATTCTCGTTTGAATTGATGGAAATCTGGCAGCCGAAGTCGGTCTGGGCAGGGGATTCCGTATGGATTGGCGCAGATCGAGAGGGATATGATGGCAAAGCCACATATTCAAATCTTGGCGGAGGATATTATTCAGCGCGCCTTGGCGTACTTGAATATCTTGAGAAAATCAGGAAACAGGCGTCGGTGTTCATAGTGCGGGAAATCCTTCCCGATTATTGGGCGCCCCTGGGCAGTTGGGTAATTCAGGAGACCGTGAAGGATGCGATGGCGCGGCGGCCAAAAGAGTTTGAAACCGTTGACGAAGCGCTCATCGATATCACAACCCGGATAAGAACACCTACACACAGGTGGAAGCATGAAGCGAAAATTCTGGATGATTTCAAATTCCAGATATGTCCGATACGATAAGGAGGCATTAAGCGAGCACACATCTCGAAATATTCAGGAGCCAGTATCCAT
>JAJOKI010000080.1 GCA_021129915.1 Methanocellales archaeon
AAGTACAGTTTATCCTCGAAATCATCGTCATCCTCATTTGTAGAGAACTGATAGGCGCAGCACTGATAACACGAAATGCCCTTTCCCGCACCCCGGTATGCTGGCAGCTGGTTATCAAAGTACGGCGACCCATATTTTGCCGCCAATTTAAATGCGAGTTCGTATAGTTCGTCATAGGTCGGCAAATCTGGATGCGATTTGTTGAATTCCTCGTCCTCTTCCATGAAATCCGGTTCGATGGATATTTCTGGTTTTGGGAAGTTGAATGGCTTGCCCCAGTAATCTCCCTGCAGCATCACGTTAATCATTGCTTTGAATGCCAGCCGCACCTCGCGTTCAAACTCCCCATATGTGCGCAGGGGTGCCTGTTCGCCGTTCCATATCCTGCCTTGATATACGACAGGCTTATCCCGCCACAGCTTCGGGACGCCTGGAGATAGTTGCACCGAGGAGAATACGAGTTGACCCCCTCTGGCGACCATCATCTGTGTCATCTCGTAGATAAACATCTGTATCAACTGTTCGATGTCCTCGTAGCTCTTGTCCTCAAAATAAGGCGCTATAAACGTCAGGAAATTATAAAAGCCCTGGCCACCTGCGAAATTGGTCTGTGCCGACCCAAGTGCTTTCACGGCATGCAACACAGCGACCTCTGCCTTCTTTGCCGGACCTGCAACGCTTGCCTTGGTGCCAGAACCGTCGGGCATTAGTCCGTAATAAAAGAAATATCGCAGGTCCCAATCCTGGCAGAAACCCCTCGTGCCAAGATACTCTAAATCATGTATATGGATGTCGCCATTCAGATGCGCATCAGCCAGATGCGGCGGCAGCAACAGCAGATACTGTTCCTTAGAAATCTTGTCGGCCTTTTTCTTGTGAGATGTCTCGGCATTATCCTGTAGATTTGCATTTTCGTTAACCTCAAAACCATTGCCGATATCGATCAGGTGGGCATCATATACAGGGGTGCCGACGCGTGTGGAGACGTTCCGCCACTCCTGGTGATGCTCTTCCAGTAAAACGATGTTTACGATCTCCCTTACGAGCGGACCAGATAGGTGACTTACACCCATCATCCTTATGCGTTTCTCTACTTTTTTTGCAACCTCTCGAGCGGTCTCTTCGTCCATTTCTGGAATCTTATAAAATTCCTCGCTGAGTTTTGTCTCCTTTATCAACTGCTTGACAATGGCTTCTCGGTTCCAATCAAGTATGTGCCCATCAGATGTTCTGACTTTGGGCATTGCGGACACTTCTGCGCCTTCAAGTGTTTTTTGTATTATATTAGTTGTATCAGCGCTCACGTTCCCCCTCCTTATATCATCTTCCGTCTAAATCT
>JAJOKI010000052.1 GCA_021129915.1 Methanocellales archaeon
TCCTACAGAGATTTGAAAAGAATGGAAGAATTGGGCTTAATAAAAAGTGTGGGGAAAAAGAGGGGGAGATATTATGTGTTGGTTTAAACTTATCGGACATTTAAGCTGTTGAAGTCAACAGAATCTTGCTTAAAGCTTTGGTGTGCTAACTCCAACCGGGGAAAGAAAAGGCAGAAAATACATTTTAACGGCGATATCGGCAAAAGGATTTTTCAGTGAGAAAATGATGCTGTAATATCATTTATATCTGTAGGGATTAGAAATGAATCCTCCCAAGAAAAATAGGGATTGATCGAATGAAAAATCTTAATTCATAGACTCACAAAAGCGACTTTTTCGCCCAACAACGATATGTTTTTATATATATCATGCCCACAAAACGTTATACAAGAACATCTTTCCAAGAAGGGGATAAGAGGGTAAAATGAAAAGAAATATTTCATTGATAGTGCTTACGGCGATTTTAGTTTTTCCGTTTTTGTCATGTTCGTGATGCCGGTGAGTGCTACTACAGCAGATGCACCCGGTCCAGCAGTAGGTACAAACGTCACGATAGAATTCAATACGACTAATACAACCGATTTAGCTAATATTACGTGGTTTATAAACATCACGCCTGTTGGTGTCGCTAATGTAACTATAACACCTGATGTTGCGAATCTTATTATTGATGATACTGGACTGAATGCATCATTTAGTGCTAATAACACCCATATTAATACGAGTGGTACTTCCACTTCACTCGGTGGTGTTAATTTCACATGTGAATGTAAGTAATAGTGCCAATTCTTCAGAATATGCTAATCTTACTGGGTTTACCTTTGATGGTACGCCTCCAAACATAACCCTGAACCTCCCTGTGGACACCGCCAATTTATCAAGTACGGATGTAACCTTCAACTTCACAGCAAATGATGGCGTAAGCATCCCTGTGGCTTATGAGCTGACCATAGATGGTATAGTCAACAAAACTGGGCCGACAAACGGTACTCTCCCAACTGGAGTTACGGTTGCTGGATTCTCTGAAGGTAGCCACACATGGAACGTTACTGTGACAGATGACGCTGGTAACAGCGTTACAAGTGCAACGTGGACGTTCACAGTAACATTACACCACCAACCCTAACCATCTCAAGTTCAAAAGGCACATCCACATTTTCGACATCGACGGTGATATCCGGGACCGTGACCGAGATTAATCCTCACACACTTACGTTCAATGGAGCACCAATAATTCCAGCA
>JAJOKI010000045.1 GCA_021129915.1 Methanocellales archaeon
CACGCTCACGCTCCTCTCTGAGGACTTCGTCCGCGATTAATAATTTGTCTATTGCGCCATAATCCATTGCCACCCGAACTTCATCCATCCCATATGCTGCCCTTCCATCCTTGGCGATTTCCTCAAGCAGACGCTCCATCAACTTTGCCTCATTGGATATTCGTGTTTCCTCTGCTATGCGGTCGACCGCTCCCCTCCGAAGCACTTCCTGAAAGCCGGATATGCCGATTGAAGAAACATCCTCTAACACGGCTTTTTTGGCAAGCTCTGGACAACTCTCTTTTAGAAATGCCATAAAATTCTCCTTGACGAAGCCAGGTCCGGCGATGATTACGACCTGGACTTCTCTGGATGCCCATTCCAATTGATGAGCGACTTCACCAAACAGTTCGCCCGCTGCATCCACATCTCCCTTGCCAGAGGAGGATTTTATGGTTGCCACTTCGTCTACGCCATACTGCCTGACTGTGCCGATACACGCCTCTCCGTCTTCAATGGTAACTATCACCACCCTTGGACGGGCGGATGCCTTTACCGCCTCGTTAATTCGCTCGAGTTGGTCGTTTTTCCATTGTTTGATAATCGAAAGTTTAACATTCGGCTCTATATTAAGCGTATGATGTGAGCCGATGTCAATGCCCTGTTCGATGGTGCCTTTGATACGCAGTCGATTGGAGAATTTATGAAACCTGACCTCCTCGATATTGATACCTAGACGCATTGGCTTTTTCTCTATTTTTTCGGGACGCAATTTGTCGGTGGCGCCCTCCACCCGCCGATGTGTTAACGCAAATATGGTGTCTCCTGGCTCTATGATATATTTCAGGTGCCACAGGTCATCCAGTGACTCTGGAACGAGTGTAATCTCGCCTTGACTCTTCTTCAATTTATGCTTGATAACCCTCATATAATCACAGCCTTTACTACCCAAGCCATATATCACTTCGAACGTGATCGGTGTTATACAAAGTTATGGGTGAGCGGAGCGAACCGCATACACCCGTATTTCTAGTGCGATAGCATCGAACCTGACTTCATTCTTCAGATTTAATAATTTCTTTTACTTCATTGAGGATTAACAATAACATCCCATACTATATTGTAGTTTATTCCAAAATTTTCGATGCTTCACCGATTATCTCTAAACTTCTAACAAAAGCTCTTTTAAGTGTTTCATCATCGATAAAATTTTCACGAGCCAGTCCTTCTGATTTCTCCACTAAATACTCACATTCATCT
>JAJOKI010000041.1 GCA_021129915.1 Methanocellales archaeon
GATATCCCTGCCAAAGAAATTGATCAAAGAATATATACCCAAGAGAATGATATTCCTCTCCCCTGACTCGACCATAGTGGAAGCGGCGCGTATTTTGATCGAGCACAATATCCGCGGTGCCCCGGTGATGGAAAACGATGAGATGCTCGGAATCGTGTCGTTTACCGACATCGGAAAGGCGATAGCGATGGGGAGAACCAGCGCACTGGTCAGGGATATAATGAGTAAGAACGTGATCACGATCGACGGCGAACTATCACTCAACGATGCCATCAAGGTCATGAACGAGCACAAGATAGGGCGGCTGATGGTAACCAAGAATGGAAAAACGAGGGGAATCATCACAAGGACGGATGTCCTGAGTGAGCTGGCTGTGTACTAATACATGACAAAGTCATTTTCTTAAGAAAGTGGCTTTGCCACTTTCATAGAAGACGGTCTTCGGCCGGCGCGTGGCGCCTTTGAGCGTTGCTGCCAACTCTCCCAATTCTTCCAGCATATCGGATTCGTCCTTTGCGATGACATCCACAAAAGCAGAGCCGACGATTACGCCATCTGCGCCAGCGTCGATTAAACCCCTCACATGCTCTGGTTTGGAGATTCCAAATCCAATGGCTGTTGGAAGGCTCGTGTTGACTTTGTCAACGAGCTTCAATATTCCATTCGCCTGGTCCGTAATATCCTCTCGTGCACCGGTTACGCCCAATCGCGACACCACATAAATAAATCCGGATGCCCTCTTCAGGATGCGCTCAATTCTTTTCTCTGTCGTGATAGGTGTGATTAGGAATATCAAATCTATGTTATATTTCCTGCAATTCCGATACAGCTCATCAGATTCCTCAACGGGCAAATCCGGAACGATTATGCCGGAAATGCCAGTTGACCGACACTCAGAAATAAATCGCTCCACCCCCCTCTTGAGGATTATATTATAATAGGTCATTACGACTAACGGGACATCCACTTTTATGGACTGGACGAGTTGAAAGAATCTGTCGGTGTTCATGCCAGCGGTGAGTGCTCTGTCCATCGCCGCCTGAATTGTCGCTCCATCCGCTATTGGGTCTGAAAACGGTAGCCCCAGCTCGATGATATCTACGCCTCCCTTGACCAATGCGTTTACTATCTCGACGGTCTTCCGAGGTTTTGGGTCGCCAGCACAAATATAGGCAATCAGCGCGCCCTCCTTTTTTCTGCGGAGCGCCTCAAATACGTCTCTGATACTTTTAATACTC
>JAJOKI010000061.1 GCA_021129915.1 Methanocellales archaeon
GAAAGAGCGTGTGTTTGGGTGCATCCGCGACGGATTAGGCTATCCGTCAATAAAGCATAATGAGATAGGCGTCGAGCAGATGAGATACTACAGCAAGTTCAGCTCGGAGAAAGCCGGCGTGAGTGATGATGGGGCCCATAATTGGGTGAATGTCTTGTGTATGTCCCCGGGAATTTCCGGAAGGCGAGGAGCCCATAAGACCCGATCCGAAGGGGGAGGCTCCATCTTCCCGGCAAAGATACTGGAAGTTGCTCTAAATGACGGCTACGACTGGTCGTACGCCGACATGCAGTTGGGTCCGCATACCGGAAAGGCGGAGGACTTCAAGAGCTTTGACGAGCTGTGGGAAGCTTATAAGAAGCAATACCAGTATGCGTGCAGCCTGTGCATCCGATGCAAAGATACCATGCGGTATTTTGAAGGGAGATTTCTTCAGATGCCTTTTGTCAGCAGCACAGACGATGGATGTATGGAGACAGGCCGCGATGCCTGCGACCTTTCGGAACAGCCCAACGGCTGGCACAATCCTATTACAACCATTGTGGCCGCAAATTCGCTTGTTGCTATTAAGAAGCTGATCTACGACGAAAAGAAGTACACCATGAAGCAGCTTTTAGATGCACTGCGGGCGAACTGGGAAGGGTATGAAGAAATGCACAAAGATTTTAAGAATGCGCCCAAGTGGGGCAATGACGATGAATATGCCGATTCACTGATTAAGAAGTTCTACGAAGAGATCATCGGCGGCGAGATGTCCCGGATAACCAACTATTCGGGCGGACCGGTGTTTCCAGTAGGACAGGCGGTCGGGCTCTACATGGAGATCGGTTCACGAACGGGCCCCACGCCGGACGGACGCTTCGGTGGTGAAGCAGCCGATGACGGAGGCATTTCACCGTATATGGGTACGGACCATAAGGGCCCCACTGCCGTATTGCGGTCAGTCAGCAGGGTGCAGAAAAACCAAAAGGCCAATCTCTTAAATCAGCGGCTATCGGTGCCCATTATGAGGAGTAAGCACGGCTTTCCTATCTGGAAGGCCTATATGGACACCTGGCACGACCTCAACATTGACCACGTGCAGTTTAATGTGGTGAGCACTGCTGAAATGAGGGCGGCCCAGAAAGAACCTGAAAAACACCAGGATCTGATCGTTCGGGTGGCGGGTTTTAGCTCCAGGTTCGTCGATATCCCCACCTACGGGCAGAATACGATCATAGCGAGAAACG
>JAJOKI010000028.1 GCA_021129915.1 Methanocellales archaeon
ATCGGCGCAAGCCTCTCTTGACACATCTGGATATGGGACGATCTCCACCATATAGTGTGGGTCATCTCCGTGACATGTGAAACAGTCGGCGTTGGTAATTCGCTCCTCCCCATGCGGATCATGGCATTTAACGCAGTTCGGCGTGTACTCATGTCTGATATGGCAGCCCTCACATGTCACGCCCACGTGCGCTCCAACCATCGCAGTTGGTTCTGTGTGGCATGTTGCACAATCCTCTATCATGGATACCGCCTCCTCTGTCATGTGAAGAGCGTGGCAGGCAGTGCAGTTCGTAGCGTTAGCATGCTGAGCCGCCATTGGATGGCATCCGAGACAGGTTGCCATCGGTATATTGGCGGGTGACACCTCATATTCGTCAAGATGATACAATAATATCATGCGCATCGTTGACCCTCTGAACTCTGGCTCACCTGTTACCACTAATTCATCTCCTATAAAGGGAATCGTCACGTCCTCTATGGTTCCCCTGAATTCCACATCCCCGATGAGGCTCGTAGCATGGCAATCATGGCAGGCTACGTTAGCGCGGTCGTGCGGGGTTCCCACGTATGTACGATAATATGGCTGCATGACATGGCAGGCTCCACAGAACTCAGGCTGTCCCGCATATTGAACCGCGTGAACTGTCCCGGCGTAGCCAATGACAAGAGAAGCGACGACAATTATGACCATTATAAATTTTTTAGGGTACATCTCAACTTTAATATATTCGCTGAGAGTATTTATAACTGATGTTGCGACATGTATTTGGGATATAATCTTTAGCTATGAGAAAAAAGGCAATGTTATGGGCGCCGCTAAGCGATGGGTGTGTGAAATGCGATGCCTGCGCCCATCAATGCATCATTTCTATAGGAAAAAGAGGAATCTGCCGCGTCAGGGAGAATCGAGGCGGCAAACTTTACACGCTGATATACAACACAGTATCTTCAATCAACGTTGACCCAATTGAAAAAAAGCCGCTGTTCCATTTTTATCCTGGGTCGACAGCTCTCTCGCTTGGAACCGTGAGCTGCAACTTCAGGTGCAGGCACTGCCAGAATTACGTTATTGCGACTGCGAATGTAGGAGAGACATCTACTCAAGAAATCGCGCCTGAGGAGTCAATCAAACTGGCGAAGCAATATGGCTGCCAGGGCATCTCCTGGACGTACAACGAGCCGACCATATGGTTTGAGTACACATATGAT
>JAJOKI010000015.1 GCA_021129915.1 Methanocellales archaeon
ACGGATTTTTCATATACGAGCAATCCCTTTTTTATGAGGTCCGGATTGCCGCCCCATACTCTTGCAATCTCTTCGATCTTAATCCGATACCGTGGGATATATACGCCATAACTTGTGATTCCAATGCTCATACGACTATTTCAACTCCTTAGTGCCTTGATCAACTCGTTTATGGGTAGATCAGTCGTCATCAACGGCACCTGTTCTATTTCTGCAATCTTCTTCGCGATGGGGTCTACTTTCGATACATCTAACCCATGAAAAACTACGGCGCCTGGCTTGAAATTGGTAACTCGAATCGCGACCAGTGGCGACTTGCCAGTAGATACTCTCGTAAAAATCAATGCCCTTTCAGTACTCCACCCATATAATCTGAAGAACTCATTGGAAGATAGTTCCACGATTGCCCTTAAACTGTCGATTATTGTATGCCCGTTAATCATTTTGGTGAAATTTCCTGTAATTTTTTCTGCATCGATCATCTTGGCAAAGTCATCGAGTTTGAGCGGCATCGAATATTCATGGATATCATAGACTACGTTGATGTCGAATCCGCTGTCCAAGATACTTTGATAAATTCTAATCTTATTGCCGCCGTTTTTTAGGTCTATTGTCAGCAATGCATTTATGATTTTGTTTATGAATAGTGTCCCTGGAGACTTGCGGCGCCCACTTTCATAATCGCTGATAACTGATGGTGCTACATTCAAAAAATTTGAAAGGTCAACTTGGGCTATCTCGAAGTTCCTTCTCCATTTCCTGAGAGTTTTACCTGGATTGTCAGAGATGGTTACTTCTCCAGCCATCTTTTCAGTCAATCTTTTACAAATATCAACGGGTTCGTTTTCGTCCATTAGAAGAAATAGATTATCAAGATGGGTTATAAATTTAACGAATTAAACATCGGCATTAGACGAAGTAATCTCATACTCCCTGTCAAAGTGTAAGAGGTAAAAATGGGGCCGGTAGGATTTGAACCCACGATCGGCTGGTCTGGAGCCAGCCGCCCTTCCAGACTAGGCCACAGCCCCCACAAAGTAGTCCCGGGCGGATTCGAACCGCCGTCGCAGGCTGTCTTCGCCCTTTGGTCAGGCAGTTTCCTTCTTGAGTAGAAACTGCAGCTCCAAAGGCCTG
>JAJOKI010000081.1 GCA_021129915.1 Methanocellales archaeon
AAGGGACGATATCAACAAATGTGCCAAGGACAAGGTCGAGGTGAGTGACTTGAATTTCGTCAATAAAGATGTGGTAGGGAATATTAAGACCAATACCACGGATAAAGTTTATAGGCTTAAAATTACATTTAAAGATGTCATCTCACGAGAAAAACTCGAAGTTGCATTGGATGAACTAAGTGGTTCTACCATCAAACAAAGAACACCAACGAGGGTGGCGCATCGACGGGCAGATAAAATCAGAAAAAGAACCGTGCACTCTGTCGAGCTTGAGGACATGGACGATAGCTCAGCAACGATTCGGGTTCATTGTGGGGGCGGACTGTATGTCAAAGAACTGATATCCGGTGATGCTGGAAGGACAAAACCAAGCCTTTCTGAATTGCTTGGAGTTGGTGTGCAGGTGGTAGAACTGGACGTCATTGAAATTGTTGAATTCTCAAAAGAGAATGCAACCTGAGTTAGTCGGTAAGGGAGGATTTGCATGCCGAAGTCACATGGTGAAAGAAGAAAAACCAGATATAAACTCAAAAAATCGATACGGGAGAGGGGAATTTCTCCCATAAGTAGGACAATTCAGGAATTTACAATAGGACAGAATGTCCATGTTTCCATCGACCCAAGCATTCACAAGGGCATGCCACATCCCAAATTTCAGGGCAGGACTGCTAAAGTTATGGGGCAGCGTGGAAGGGCATATTTACTTAAAGTGAGGGATGGAAATATGATGAAAGAAATAGTAGTATGTCCGCAGCACCTTAAACCGCAGAAGTGATTCGATGATTGTGAAAGAGATTATAAATGAGAAATTGCTGACCCTTGCAGAAGTGAAGAACATCCTCACCAATGTTCAGGAAAAACGCGCTACTGCTGATAAGGAGTTGAGATATGAACAACGTCGAGCGATTGAACATGCGAAGAAATTTGCTAAGACCAGTGAGAGGTCTGCTAAGGCGCTGGTAGATGAGCTCACAAAGCTCGAAAAGATGAAGCCAGGGATCGCCATCAAAA